>JAZFZJ010000071.1:0-3466 GCA_036443915.1 Nitrospirales bacterium | reverse complement strand
CCTTGCTTCACCCCCAATTACCGAATAAGTATAGAAATAGGTTCGTGCCAATTTGTATGATTGCAGGTATGTACGAAGTAGTCTGGTGAAATTCCCCTTAAATATGGGGTTCAATCACGGAAAAGGCGATTATGATTCTAACACTCCATTCATTTTTCTTCAGCCGACAGCCAATCTTTTCCCAAATTATCAAACCCAACCTTTTAGGGCTACAAAAGGCTTCCTAAATTCTTGAACTCTAAGTCTTCCGCAATCGTGATATTCACCTACTGGAAAAGAAATCATATTGGGTGGTTCTACGGATTGGTCTTGGGACTCAGCCTACTCTCTCCAATACCTGCGTGGGCTGTCCATCTTCAAGAACAACTGGATGAATGGAACGTTCTCCGGTCCCATCTCGACGCAAGAGGGATGACCCTAAAAACGGTCAATACGACCGACATCGGATCCGATATCAACCGTAAGGGCAGTAACAAAGCTTTGGTCATTGGCGACATTGATCTGCTTCTCACTCTTGATATGGAAAAGCTGGTTAATTGGAAAGGAGGCACAGTCTTTCTATACGGCTTGGGCCTGTATGGAGGGAATATCGCCGAAGATCGTGACGCTCAAGGCGTTAGTAACATCTCAGGTCAAAATATATGGAAGTTTTTTGAAGCCTGGTATCAACAAAACTTGTTTCAGGAAAGGTTCTCCCTCTTAGCCGGGCTCTATGATGTGACCTCCGAGTTCGATGTGATCAGTTCAGCTTCTGAACTGTTCGTAAACAGTAGCTTTGGCACAAATCCCACGTTCGCTCTCAGTGGCAAGAACGGTCCCTCAACCTTTCCAAACGTCTCCTTAGGTTTTCGTGCCCAACTAAATCTCACTGACAATTTTACCCTTCGTACGGTCATTGCTGATGGTGTACCAGGGGACCCACCCGATAATCTTGATGCCACAAGTTTTAAACTGAGCAAGGAAGAAGGCATTCTCGTTACCACTGAAGCCGCCTACTATGTGGGTAAACCAGATTTGCAGCAAACGGTCAGGCAGGGCGTAGGGGCAGAACGGCCACGCCGTTTGGTGTTCCGCCGACTTGGGCGAGCAGCAGAATTACAATATGACGCCAAATTTGCCGTGGGGGGGTGGTTCTACACAACAGACCTGGATGATCTCAGTGATCAGGATAGTGCCGGCAATCCTGTGGAACGAAACGGAACATACGGAATTTATGGTTTAGCGGAACAGATGGTGTTCGGGGAGCAGGGTCCGGGGGAACAGGGACTCTGGCTCTTCGGCGAAGCAGCTTACGCCAATCCAAGGGTGAACCGCTTTTCCCACTATTTTGGCGGGGGCCTCGTGTATAGAGGTCTCATCCCCGGTCGGGACTTCGATGAAACTGGGCTCGCCTTTGCCATTGCCAGAAATGGTAGTCACTATAAGGACGGACAACGACAAGAGGGCAAACGGGTGGAAGACGAAGAAGTTGTTTTAGAGTGGACACACGCGATCCATCTGGGTCCGGAATTGACGGTCCAACCTGACATCCAATACATCATTGACCCCAATACCGATCCCGAACGAAACAATGCTTTAGCCCTCATTTTACGCTTGGAACTTGCTCTGAGTTGGTTTAAATGATCGATGAGGCAAGGTATTAGCAGAGCAAGCGTTGCCTAGGATATAATCCCTTCACTCCGTTAAACGCGGCAACATTGAACAACCTCAATCCCCCACAAGTCCTCGTAACCATGGAGAACTCTTCACACACAACCAGGTATGTCTAAGATCGTAGGAGGGTGTCACGAATATGGCCAACAACCTAACATCGATGCGAAATGAGGAATTCACGAAAAATGCGATGGAGGCTGCGATTCGGATTGGCCTGGTCGTCCTTTGGGTTGGATGGTGTTTTCAAATCCTGCGCCCCTTCGTCATCCCGATCATCTGGGGGATGATCATCGCCGTGGCTATCTATCCAATCTATGGGTATCTACGGAGCCTGTTAAAAGATTCCACGCGGGTGGCAGCCATTTTGGTGACCATAGGAATGCTGGTGATCTTGGTTTGGCCCGCAGTGCTCATAGGAGGGCTCCTTGTTGAAAATGCGGAAACAGTGGTTAACCATTTACGCGATGGGACATTCAAAGTCCCCCCCCCACCGCAAGGCCTTGAGACGTGGCCGTTAATTGGGGAGCCTCTATCAAAATTTTGGAATCTGGCTTCGGTCAATATTGAAGGAGCCTTAGTCCAACTCGAACCCCAGATCATGATGGTGGCCAGCTGGCTCCTGTCTGTAGTGGCAGGAATCGGAATGGCAATCCTACAATTCTTCGTGGCCGTCATTATTGCCGGAGTGCTCCTGGCCTATTCGACGGGCGGCCATCACCTGGCTCACAGTATTGGCAGACGCCTTGCTGGAGACCGGGGAGCCGAACTCGCGGACCTAGCAGAAGCCACGGTGCGAAGCGTGGCGCGTGGCGTTTTGGGGGTGGCCCTAATTCAATCGTTACTTGCAGGCTTGGGATTCTTCATCGCAGGAATCCCTGCGGCGGGATTCTGGGCATTTTTGTGTCTCATCCTGGGGGTTATCCAGATTGGGATCGGTCCAATCTTGATTCCGGTGGTCATCTACGTGTTCTCAACAACTGATACCGTGACAGCCGTCCTGTTTCTAATATGGTCCATTTTCGTCGGTGTCATCGATAACATACTCAAGCCCATGTTTCTTGGACGAGGTCTGGAAGTACCAATGGTGGTGATTTTCATGGGTGCTATTGGAGGAATGCTGCTATCCGGAATCATTGGCTTATTTATTGGAGCCGTGGTCTTGACATTGGGGTATAAACTGTTCTTGGCCTGGTTGGACGTAGACCAGCCAACGACGGAAGAGAGCCCTGAGACTCAATAATAATCTAAAAAAATCAACACCCTGGCCAAAGATGGAATGGCGGTACATACAGTTGTGTGGTTGGGGAAGAATGATTCCTTCGTTTACGGTTATCCTTGCTTCCTTTGATGTCTCATTCGGATACCTTACTCTTTCACACGGAGGGAATTCATGAGAAAATCTTCTACACCACTTTTGGCCCTGTTAGCCTTTTGCTTTCTTACAGGCTTTTTGGGACCGGATGGCGACAATCCGGATGAACAACGCCAAACCATCCGAACGATGAAACAGGACACCTTGAAAGATCTGTATACATTTCACCCGGCTGCCGAAAAATCGGTGGAGAATGCGGTTGGATATGCCGTCTTCAGCAATACCGGTGTCAATCTCTTTCTCCTTTCGACCGGCAATGGTTGGGGCCTGGCCCATAATAATGGGACAGGAAAAGAAACGTACATGAAAATGTTTTCAGCCGGAGTGGGTATTGGGATGGGGGTTAAAGACTTTCGAGGCGTGTATATTTTTACCACGAAGGATGCGTTTGAAACCTTTGTCGAAAGTGGCTGGGAAGCAAGTGCACAGGCAGATGCTGCA
>JAZFZJ010000070.1:0-6026 GCA_036443915.1 Nitrospirales bacterium | reverse complement strand
TTTCTCCCAATGAAGTCTTTGCCCTCCCTCGTCTCAGTCCGGGACGCTATCCCTACCACTGCGGCATCCATCCCTTCATGCGGGGCCACTTGACGATCCATCCGCCCCGTTCGTTCTCTTCAGACATCTAACAACCAAGTAAACACTCCGACTGATCGACCAAGGTTCACACCACCATTTCTGTTTTTCTGCGAGCTGGCCCCATCCAGCAATAGTATTTCAACTTTCTTTTGAGATCTTCCCCCTCACCCAAACCCTTCGTCCCTCTTCGGAACGAAGCCCCAACGGGGCGAGGAAAAATTGAAACGTCTTAATAGTTAAAATTCTATAGTAGGTTCGTATGGCCTCGATTACTTGGCCCTAGTCTCCTGGGCCTTACCAGGACGGTTCTGTCCTGTTCCCCTTCGTCCCGTCATTCTCGCGGAGGCGGGAATCTATCTTTTCTATCTCCTCGGCGTAAAAGCAAGATGGATCCCCACTAAAAACTGCGAGGATGACAGAGGGAGGTTTTGCCATGTCAGTGTCCGACGACCTTCACAATTTCATCTGACATGGTCTGTAAGAAGAAATCCAGGCTTTTACACTATAGGCAATCTGAAGGTAGGCAAGAGACTTTCAGTACGAGGTTTACCTCCTTATGAGCGCTTTTGCGTTGCGTGGGATACGCTCCTAATGGTACATTTTGAGGGCTTTGGATAGGGGATAGTAACCACTGTCCACTGAAAAGATTCGGTCTATTACAACAGATATACCGGTCCCATCGTCTAGGCTGGTCTAGGACGGCACCCTCTCAAGGTGCAGACACGGGTTCAAATCCCGTTGGGATCACCAGCCTTCGCAAAAGCTTTGGCTGGCATACCAAACAGACGTTGCCATGAAGGCTGTCCGCCGGAGCGTTAGCCGCTTGCGCGCCAAAGCCGGCTCCCGGCCTTCGTAGCCACTTCGGCGGAGTCGGCTCAGCGACGCGCGCGTAGGAGGACTGGTTCGAACGTAGTCTCATCCGCTCCGCCAAACCGTGATTTTTAGAAAAAGAATTCCTCTCCCGCGCTTACCTTGGCTAGCCTCCCACCTGACTTGTTCAAAAACGTGATTATTCATGGATGCCCAAACAGAGGATTAAAAACAGACCGATGACTGCACGAACGTTTCACGACGGTGAGAGCGACGGGCTTGAGGCCCTTGAAGCCCTAGACCCCGAAGCGATTCATTCGTTTTCTGATCTGTTGGACGCGATGAAAAAAACTGCGTTTGGTGGGCGGCGATTGGGAGAGGCCTTTGAGATTTTGTCCAGAATGGTGCACGACCCCGATTGCACCGTGGTGCTGACGTTATCAGGGGCCATGACCATCGCCAAAATGGGGAAAATCATTTGTAGTATGCTCGACCGCGGGATGGTGCAGGCCGTGGTCTCCACCGGGGCCTTGATCGCCCATGGCTTGACGGAATCGGTAGGGAAAACCCATTACAAATACCACCCATCCATGACCGATGCGGAACTGTTTGAAAAAGGATACAACCGCATATACGACACGTTGGAGATGGAACTCAATCTGAACCATGTTGAACAAGTCGTGGGAGAAACCCTCAAACGTTTAACGCCAGATGCGCCCCTCTCTTCAGAAATTCTCACGCGGGAATTAGGGAAAACGCTTCATGAGCAGTACAAGGGCCCTGGCATTTTAAAAAGTGCCTATGAACAATCTGTTCCCGTCTTTATTCCTGCGTTTACCGATTCCGAATTGGGATTGGATGTGTCGATTTGGGGCATGAGCCAGGGGCATCAATCACAATCGGCCACCTCAGCGGAAGCGAAATCCGACCAAGAACTTTGGAACGAATTACGCCAATCGTGCCCCACATTTAATCCCTATCTTGATTTGAATAGCTATACGGAAAAGCTGCTTGCAGCTAAACGCTTAGGAATATTTACGATCGGCGGAGGGGTTCCACGAAATTGGGCGCAACAGACTCCGCCCTATATTGAAATTTTAAATCTCCGAATGGGAACACATTTAACCCCCCCACGTTTTCAGTATGGTGTCAGAATTTGCCCCGAACCCGATTACTGGGGTGGCCTGAGCGGATGCACCTATGAGGAAGGGGTCTCTTGGGGAAAATTCGTTCCTCGAAAGGACGGAGGCCAATTCGCAGAGGTGTTGAGTGACGCCACGGTCGTCTGGCCGCTTCTCATGATGGGTCTTTTGGAAAAAATGGGTCGTTAAAAAAAACCAGAAAAGCCATTAATCCTTTGGTGACACTCACATTCGGCCTTTTCCTCGACAAGTGCACACCACAATGCGACAATATATACGTTGTATACAATATGAGAAACGGAGTGACTCCCAATGAATAGTGTACGAATGTATAGAATTCCCCTTCTCATCGGTGTGTGGGTGGGAATCATGCTGATGGGGATTCCCCCCTCAGAAGGAAAGGCGCCAGAATTTCTTATTCAAGCCGATGATGTCGTGCGAGGAGATCCCAAGGCTCCTATTACCCTGCTAGAATACTCAGACTTTACCTGCCATTTTTGTAAAAAGTTTTTCCAGGAGACTTTCCCCAAACTCCTGACAGAGTATATCGATACGGGAAAAGTGCGCTTTGTGTATCGGGATTTTCCACGGGGCATTGGCAATCCCCTTCGAACTGCAAACGCGGCGCGATGTGCGGGAGAGCAAAAGGCGTATTGGCCTATGCATGACCGCCTTTTTAATAGTGGAGGACAGTTTGACCCCGATAGCCTGAAACAGTATGCCACGGAACTCCAACTCAACAGCCAGGAATTCTCCCAATGCCTGGCGTCGCACCGCTATATGCAGGACATCGAAAAAGATTTGCAGGATGCGGGAGCCTTAGGCATTCGAGGCACACCGGCCTTCGTGCTTTTCCCCACCCAAGTTCCCGAAGATCCTAATCTCATCCTAATCCCGGGGGCCTTCCCCTTTGAAACGTTTAAAGAGGAAATTGATAAGTTGCTCAACCTCCAAGAATCTTCCAACTCTTCCCCCCCTGCTGCTGCCTCCACTGCCCTCAAAGGAACATAAATTTAGCTCTATTTCACCCGCTTCGTTATTTCCGATGGAATGTTGAAGCATTCCCCGGCCCATAATTAAACCGTCTCCTGATTGATCTGAGGCGGGTATTAGGTGTACATTGGCACTGTTCGGAAAGACAACATTTTTTCATTTTCACCTGCCCCCAGCTATTGTATGACTGAACCACAATCCTTTTGGCCAGTTGAGTGTGAACAGGGCGAACCAGACCTGTTTGTCTGTTTGACGTGTTTGGATGAAGTGTTTCAGGCAAAGGTCCCCATTGAAGGGTGTCCCGGTTGTGGGGCTATTACCGCATTCGAGCCTTTCCAGCTGGAAGCGATTCGTGATTGGGGTACTGAGGGCTTAATCAGAAAAGCTGAACAACTGCCTGCCCCCTCTCTTCCTCTCGAACCCGGCTCGGACCAACCCGTTGCCTAAATCCACGAATCTTCCTCGCTACAAGGCCTAAATCCACTCATGACCGTGACTGTGGCAAAGCCGATCCTTCTCGGCGGTCAATGGATACAAACCTCCTCCGTCGACCGAGTGATCAGTCCCTCTTCTGGTGAAATTCTCGCCACCGTCTGTCAGGCAGAATCAGAACATATTCAGCAAGCACTTGATTCCGTTCAGCGTGGGGCGGCCGAGCTAGCACGAGTACCCTCCCATGCCCGAGCCAAAGCCTTAACCCATATCGCAAATGAAATTTTGGCCAGACGTGAAGAGTTTGCTACCACCATTTGCCAGGAATCCGGCAAACCCATCACCGATGCCCGCCGTGAAGTAGATCGGGCCATTCAAACCTTTCATCTGGCGGCGGAAGAAAGCAAGCGCATTCCTGGAGAAGTGCTCCCCATGGATATCACGCCTGGGGGTGAAGCCTATTCCGGATACGTGAAACGATTCCCTATTGGGCCGGTCCTCTGCATTACTCCATTTAATTTTCCCTTGAACTTGGTTGCTCACAAAGTCGCCCCTTGTCTGGCTGCAGGCAATGCCCTGGTCCTCAAACCTGCACCTCAAACGCCATTAACGTCCTTACTCTTAGGCGAAGTGATCATGACAACGGACCTTCCGTCAGAGGCGGTGACTATTCTCCCCTGTTCAAATGCCCTAGCCGAACACATGGTGGAACACCCCGTGTTTCAAGCCTTAAGTTTTACCGGCTCCGTTACCGTGGGCTGGATGCTTAAAGGAAAAGCTGGGCAAAAACGAGTCCTGTTGGAATTGGGAGGCAATGCGGGAGTCATCATTGAACCCGACGCCAAACTGGATGGAGCCATCGATCGTTGTGTGATAGGTGGATATGGCTATTCAGGGCAAACGTGTATTTCTGTGCAACGAATTTTTATTCATGAAACTCGGTACCACCAGTTCCTCACCCAGTTCGTGGAACGAGTTCGTGCTCTGCCGGTGGGAGACCCCTCACACGAGAACACGGTGATCGGCCCTTTGGTCAACGAACAGGCAGCAAAACGAGTGGAAGCCTGGATTCAAGAGGCTGTTTCACGAGGGGCGACCGTACAAACAGGTGGGATCAGAAAAGGCTCCGTGGTGGAACCCACGGTCCTCACGGATGTTCGCAGTACCATGAAAGTCTGCTGTGAAGAAATATTCGGCCCAGTCGTCACCGTGACGCCCTATGCCAATTTCGAAGAGGCCCTTGAACTCCTCAATGATTCGCCCTTTGGGCTCCAAGCCGGGATCTTCACCAACACGATTAACCATATGGATCAGGCGTTCTCGAAATTGGAGGTCGGCGCAGTCTTAATCAATGAAGTGCCCACGTTTCGAGCTGACCACATGCCGTACGGAGGCATCAAAAACTCCGGGTTAGGGCGAGAAGGGGTTCGCTACGCGATCCAGGAATTGACTGAACCCAAGTTATTAATCGTGAAACCTTCTTTCTGAGGTGTCAAAACGTTCGCCCTTCTTTTTATATTATTCTTGGAATACTGCCTGCTCTCACATCCAAGCGAACCTAGCTAAATCTTGCACCTTCCTAACCACTCCTGGTAAATATGTCGCCTCAACCGGTGAATCCATACTCATTTTGATGCTTTTTTCTTCCCGACGACCACGTTCATGCGGTGTTGATAAGTTTCCCGTTTTCAACGTTCATACATACTACAGCTAGACTAGACAGGGATTTTCTATAAAACTGACTGAATAAGGAGCACCTATGGTTCCAACTCATATGTTTCTGACTAGGGGCGTGGGAGTGCATAAAGAAAAATTGGCCTCCTTCGAAGAAGCCTTGCGGAGTGCGGGCATTGCTTACTGTAACCTGGTAAGTGTCTCATCTATTTTCCCGCCAGATTGCAAGATTATTCCCCGAAAGCGTGGCGAGAAACTTCTCAATCCCGGAGAAATCACCTATTGTGTCATGGCTCGATCGGATACGAATGAACGAAACCGTCTAATTTCTGCCTCTATTGGGCTAGCCATTCCATCAGGGAGAAAAAAAAATTATGGCTATCTCTCCGAACATCATGCCTATGGAGAAACAGACGAGGAAGCGGGTGAATATACTGAAGATCTTGCGGCCCAAATGCTGGCGACCACATTAGGTATCAAGTTCGACCCAAATGTGGCGTGGAAAGAACGGGAACAGGTGTTTAAAATGGGAAAGGATATCGTTCGCACGCAAAACATTACCCAATCGGCCATCGGAAAACCGAACAGGTGGACCACGGTGGTGGCTTGTGCCGTGTTTATTCCTTTAGAAAATATCCGGGAAGAAAAGAACGCCCGCTCTCATCGATCCAAATAATTCTCCGCTTTGGGTAGTCCCATAAAAATTTTCTGGTACCACGGATAGTTGGTACAGGTTCCCTTGCTATAGTATTGGAACTTTCAACTAAGGGGCTGTTGAAAACAAATGGGCCACCTTTCAGGATGGGGCAAGCGATGCGTTCTCATTGCTCGAAGGATTCGACGTACGGACCTGTACGCCTCATCCTCCTCGCGGCTTGCGGCCTTGCTGATCGC
>JAZFZJ010000069.1:0-11660 GCA_036443915.1 Nitrospirales bacterium | reverse complement strand
GTCAAACGGCTTTCGTTAAGGGTTTATTTGGAATGACTTCGAACGTATTGGGTCCCACCTTACGAAACCGATGGTCCCGTTTTAAGGATGTGGCAATGGATGTCACGGGTGTCTTCCCCCGTATGGGCATTCCGCCTTCTTTGAGACGTTGATAGAGATCCTTAGCATGTAATGGACGACCTACCTCTTGCAAAACCATGTACACCGCATCGGGTACGCTTCTTCCGACATACTTACTCCGCCCCAAGAGAATCTCCCGCGATTTGGATGCGACATCGGCCTCAGGTGGAGACACATTCCCCTTTTCATTCGAAGCGATTTGGCTCGAGAGGCTGGCCAGTTTCGCTTTGTCGACTTCCAATCGATACAGGGTTTTTGCCAACTCCAAGTATTTCTCAACCGTCCCAATTTCATCATCTAGCATCTCCCGCTTTTTTTGGAGGTCTTTAAGCTTTCGTTCATACATACTGATGCGCTGTTCCAACCCATCAATAATATCTTTGAGTTCATCTTTCAGATCCTCCATCGTTCCTGCTCCACCATATGTTGAGGGTCATTCTATTCATGTTTTAAAGCAAAGTCAACAAGCATGCTTTAACTTTTAAAAATTTATGTATATCTTGTTTTAAAGCTATAAATGATGATTTGTTTAAATTATGTCTATGGCTTGTTTTATAATAGGGATCAAGGAAATTTATTTTTTTTTAAATTATGCTAGAAGTCGTGGGTATAAATTTATACTTGATCAATATGTAGTGGAATTTTGAATATTAAAAGGCCTTTTGGATATTTCTTGGTACACCAAATTCTGTGTTTTATACTTTAATGGACCATGATTGATAAAGAGATCTGATTTGTGCCTTAGTGGAAAATCGATTAAAAAGTGGTAGAGAGGCTGAGGGCCAAGACATCTCATGATGGTGGTAGAGTCAGGGGGTGCTTACTGTGTAGAGAGGGATTTCCTAGCGGTAGTGGGGTACAAGTACCTAAGGGAAGGCTTTTAAAAACTTCCCCCAGCTGTGTTCTGGTCCTTTTCTGGCCTACGTATTTTCGGATTCGCTCCACGCGCCACTAGGTAGTTGGGTCTTACGGAAGATGGCCAGCCATGTTTGGCCTCCCGTCAAGAAGTTTCAGGACACACGTTGAATCCCCACTCATCTTGGTGATGTTTTATGCGAAAGCTATTGCAAAATTCATTAATGGGAATTGGGAACGTTGAAAAAGTCTGCCAGCGGCGTTCCCTGCCTTCGCCGGGGCGGCTTCGCGCAGGCAGGTCGATCTTTTGTCGTGCTCACGTTCTCATCTGGAGCCTCTGCCCGCCAAAAGCGGTCGCGCCCAACGGGACGCGGTAAGCCATACTGCGGCCTTGCCCGAGGAAAGGCACGTCTTGGCGTGCATGGGCTGGGCGGGTGAGACAGCGGGCCTTTTTGAACATTCCCTCTTGCTATTGGTAATCTATGGAATATAGCAAAGCCAATCGGCATTAAAAGAATTTCGAATTATTCAACAGCTCCTTAATCATGCTGCCTTCTGAGCAGGTAGTGTCCTTTTAAACTGTAAATAGTTATAACTATCAGATTATGAAGGCTATAAAGAAAAATTTGTGTTATTGAGGAGGCTCCCTACGTTTTTTATCTCTTGTGGCAATGATGTTCTTGGGAAATGCTCTAGTTGCATAGGATTGGTGAGATGGTATGATTTGGCCATTGTTTTTGAAGTAACCACACGATAGATCAGGATATGTCGCACCCTACCCCCCACCTCATAAATCTTCTTGCCCTGAGTTCGCTAGAAGTGACTGCTCTTGTGCAAGACCTTGGCTGGCCTCGATATCGGAGCCACCAAATCCTCACCTGGTTGTATCAACATCGTGTGTTGGACATCGAGGCGATGACGAATTTATCAAAAGCCGACCGGGCGACGTTACAAAGAGTGGCCACGGTTCAGCGGGAATTGTCTGCTCCTCCCAAGGTAGCTGCTGATGGCACTGGAAAGTTTTTGTTGGTCTTGGAAGATGGGTTAGCGGTGGAAACAGTTTTGATCCCCGAAGGGCGTCGACGCACCGTGTGCCTATCTTCGCAGGTGGGATGTACCCTGGATTGTGGTTTTTGTTTGACGGCAGAAATGGGGCTAAAACGGAATTTACGGGCGCATGAAATTGTGGGGCAGGTTTTGAATGTGCAAGCCTATCTCTCAGAGAAAGAGCATGTCACGTCCCTGGTCTTTATGGGGATGGGTGAGCCATTGGTCAATTTTGAACCGGTGGCGGAGGCCATTCAACGCCTGACGAACATGGATTGGGGCATGGGGTTTTCTCCACGGCGAATTACCGTATCCACGGCCGGATGGATCCCACGATTTCCTGATGTGCGGCGGCTGGGCGTCAATTTGGCCATTTCTTTAAATGGCACCACAAATGCGCAACGTGAACGCCTGATGCCGGCGGTGAATAGGCGCTATGATATAGTGGAATTACTCAAAGCTTGTCGCGAATATACCTCGTTCTGCGAACGGCCCCTGACCTTTGAATATGTTGTGATTGCGGGAGTGAACGATTATCCAGAAGATGCCAAGCGATTGGTCGGCTTATTACGGGGGATACGCTGTAAGGTGAACATAATTCCGTTTAATGAATTTCCCGGTACTACGTTTCGACGACCAACTGCAGAGGTGATTGAAGTCTTTCAGGGTATTGTCCGGGATGGCGGGCTTGATGTCTTTCTGCGCAAAAGCCGGGGTGATGATGTCTTAGGGGCTTGCGGCCAATTAGGTCGTTCCGCCTCTGAAGTGTTGAGAGCTATCCCGGATGACCGGGAAAGGAGTCTTCCGATTTATGCTCAGCCTTGACCACCCTCTGAAAACCAAATATGACAAGCTACAAGATCTTTTTCAGAATATGGGATCGGTAGTCGTAGCATTTTCCGGAGGAGTGGATAGCACGTTGGTGCTAAAGGTGGCGTTTGACGTACTTGGAACGCAGACCAAAGCGGTGACAGCCGTCTCTCCAACCTTTCCCGCAGTGGAGTTGGAGGACGCCCAACAATTATGTGTGGCGATTGGTATCCCTTTGCAGCTGGTTGAAACGGATCAATTACAAATCGACGCCTTTGTGCAAAATGATGGGACTCGATGTTTCCATTGTAAAACTGATTTGTATCAGTTGCTGTCGGGGATTTGCGATGCCGTAGACTTTCAGACCATTGTGGATGGCACTAATGTGGATGATTTGGGTGAAGATCGCCCAGGCATTCAAGCGGCGCGCCAGTTCGGAGTGCGGAGTCCGTTGCTGGAAGCAGGATTTGGCAAATCGGACATTCGACAATTAGCTCAAAAGTTGGGATTGGCGAATTGGAATAAACCGGCCGCGGCATGTTTGTCCTCCCGTATTGCCCGAGGCATTCCCATTACCACGACCTATCTTTCCCGCGTTGAAAGGGCTGAGGCCTTTTTGTTGACCCAGGGTCTGACACAGGTTCGGGTTCGGCTGCATGGGGATATGGCTCGAATTGAGGTAGGCTCATCAGAAATATCGCTGCTTACGGAAGAGCCCAGACGGTCTCGACTGATCGAGGTTTTCAAGGAAATTGGATTTCAGACCGTGACCCTGGATTTGGAAGGGTATCGGGCGGGTGGCGGAAATCTCCCCTCAAGCAATTAACTCGAGTGAAGACCAAAAAGAGGGAAATAACATTTCCCTCTTTGCCGTGATTTCAACCAGTGGGAATCAGCCCATTCTGTCTCCAAAAAGCCGAAATAGACTAAATTTTGGATTGGGTGGCAACTTCCGCCAAGGCTTCTTGGGCAAATCGCCGATGGTCATCATCGGATAAACTTCGGCCAATGACTTTCTCGGCAACTAAGATCGCTAAATCGGCAGTTTGGGCTTTGATGTCTTCAACAGCTTTTCGCCGCTCTCGTTCGATATCTTGGGACGCTTCCTCTTTAATTCTTTGGGAATCAGCACGAAGCCGTAGCTCATTTTCATCCAAAAGCCTTTGAGCCTTTTGCTTTGCATCTGACATGAGGGCCTCGGCCTCTTTGGCAGCGGCCTGTAGCCTCGCCTCATATTCCTTTAGCTTTTGTTCGGCGGTCACCCGATTTTGCTCGGCCTGATCCAGGCTTTCCCGGATTTTCCGTTCCCTTGTTTCCAACGTTTCCAGAATCGGGGGCAACGCGTACTTGTAAAGGACCCACAAGAGAATTCCAAACGAGATAAGCTCCCAAAAAATCAGGGATGAAAAAAAATGTGTGTCAAATTGTGGCATAGGTCAGGGGCCCTTTATCCCTTGCCCATGATGATAAAGGCAATAACCAGTCCGTAGAGCGCGATCGCTTCGACTAACGCGAACCCGATCCACATGTACTTGGCCACCCGTGCTTCTGCCTCTGGTTGGCGAGCAACGGCTTCTATCATTTTTCCAAAAATATACCCGATGCCCACACCGGCACCCGCAAAACCCGCGGCCGCGAGACCCATTCCCAAAAGTGCTGCTGCTGCAGAATCCATTGTAGTGTTGTCCTCCCAGTTTAAAGGGACTAATTGTGATTACTAACTTTCGTGAATCGAATTTGAATCAGTGCAAATGAATCGCATCTCCAATATACACACACGTTAAGATCGTAAAGATATATGCTTGAATAAAGGCGATTCCAACTTCCAGACCATACAAAACAATAGTGAAGGAAAAAGGGAGCCAACCAATTAAGACCCCACCGCCAATCGTTAACCCAAATAAGACTCCTAGGATCACATGGCCGGCAGTCATATTGGCAAATAATCGAACAGCCAAAGAGATAGGTCGGGCCAATTGGCTGATGAGCTCAATGGGAATCATAAGCGGGAGAAGCCACCCTGGGGTTCCAGGGGGCACCAAGATGCCTAAGAATTTTGTCCCATGCAATTTGAATCCCACGACAAGGCTGAGTATGTATACGCTAATGGCAAAGACTCCCGTCACCACAATTTGACTCGTGACAGTAAAGGATCCCGGAATAAGCCCAAGAAGATTGCAAAATAAAATGAACAGAAATAGAGAACAGATAAGCGGAAAATACCGCATTCCCGATGGCCCCATGGTATCGCTGATGATGCCTCGAATAAAATCGACGAGTAATTCGGCAAGGCTCTGAAGCTTTGAAGGGACGAGCGATCTGGACGAACCTGCCTTCAAGAGGAGGATGGAGACGACGCCTACCACGATCCACATCATCAAGACGGCCTTATTGACGGAAATATCAAGACCGAAAAGAGAAAGCGGGAGAAAGTTATGAAGTTCGAAGGAATGTAACGGATCTTCCAAAACTGAACCTTATGCCTTGCGACTTATTTTCCCCAACGCTGGGCTGCACGGAACGTATTACGAATCCCAGCGATCAACCCTAGCACCAACCCAATTACCACACCCCACGGTGTGGTCCCAAAAACATACGAATCAAGTAACCATCCTAGGAATCCACCGACGATAAGAGCGGCAAGAAGGTCCGTTCCCACGCGCATTGCCTGCCCCAGCCCCGCAAATAGTGGATCCTGAGAAGGTGCCATGTTTTAGACCGGCAAGGCGAGTCATTGGAAGGGGTTGCATTCAACCAAAATAGCATAAATCTTGTCAAGCCAGGGCGTCCCATGTTTCAGTCGAGTATGCTACAGTGTTGATTACTTTCGGTTTGGTTTGGGTGAGTAATTGGGAGTTCGATGACAGGGGGTCTTTCCTTTTGCCACTTCCTGGAAAAGGTGTTTGAGATGAACATGAAAGAGACCGTTTCTTGTCTGACTGTTGCCTTTTTTGCAAGTGGAACTCCGGTCCTGGCCGATCCATCAGTAGATGACCTTCCGGACATCACGGGTGGGGTGGTGCCCGTTGTGCAATATAAAAGCCACGATCCCTTCTCTGGAAGTGAGTTAACCTCGGTTAGCGAAGTGGTATATGTCGTTAAGGTAAAAAATCAAACTGGTGATCCATTAATTGCCGATTCCTTGATCCTCATCGTAGACAATGTTCGGGGAATTTCTGGGAAAGAGATTTTTGACCGTGTAGAGATTGAAGGCTTTGATGGGAGGATGGGGGATGGCAAGCCTTTCTTTCGAATTCCCCATACCGGAAAAGAATTACCTCCATTTGCGGAAAGTCAATCGGTCACGATCCGGGTC
The DNA here is from genome assembly GCA_036443915.1 of Nitrospirales bacterium. GTDB lineage: Bacteria > Nitrospirota > Nitrospiria > Nitrospirales > UBA8639 > Nitrospira_E. The sequence continues at coordinate 5,512 of JAZFZJ010000069.1, read as the reverse complement.
AGTAACCCTGATTTTCTCCGGTTTTTCCCTCCTGGTATTCGAGTTCGTGGTCTTCGACGCTCATCGGATGAGTCGGCCAAAAATCTGCTCGAAAATCTGGTGCAGAGAGGGTTGATTTCTCCAGAGGAAGCCGTCAGGGCTTTAGAATCTTCTTCATCTAATAGTCCCTAACCGTTGGCCCCCTTCCCTACGCATATCAACCAGGGAGTAGGTTCCTCACTTCCTGCGACTCCACAATTCCCTCTTATTCAGCATTGTTCAGTCACCTTTGCGGACCCCTTCGAGCTTTTTGGCCGGGTTACCGGATATGCTCCCCATTCCTTTTTTTTCGAGCATGATGTCAGACAGGGGGGCGTTTCCCGCCGTTTTTCCTATTTAGGCAGTAATCCCTATCGTGTGGTGAAAGGGAAAGGGGACACGTTTCATTCATCTACCTCAGGTATGTGGGAAACGCAGAGTGGAGATCCGTTTTCCTGTTTGCAACGACTGTTGACTGATCGGCCTCCCGTTGTGTCCCCTTCCTTCCCCCCTTTCTCAGGGGGAGCGGTCGGCTGCCTCAGCTATGATTTGGCTCGGACGTTTGAAGTACTGCCAGAGCGGGCGGAAGATGATCTGCGGTTTCCCGACTTGTATTTTTTCTTTGTCGAACTTTTTGTGGTTGTTGATCACCAGACCCCCGGGGCCTGGCTGGTCTTTGCACCGTCACCAGACCGAGTAGGGAGTGAAAGTTGGGATCATTTATATCGTGAAGGGCAAATGCGCCTGGCTGATCTGCAGGCCAAAGTGATGGCTGAAGACCGCGTGTTAGAGGTCGGTAAGGGTGATAGGTTTTCCATTCGTATCGATGGGGAGCAATCTTCATCGGAATATAAAAACCGTGTACGCGAATGCCAGGACTTTATTGCTGCAGGGGACATCTATCAAGCGAATGTGTCCCATCGCTTCAGAGTAGAGGGGATCACTCAATTTTTTCAAAGCCAAGCGGAAGCGGGAGCCACATTGTATCGGCATCTTCGCCACGTGAATCCCTCCCCACATTCGGCCTTTTTGGTCCTGGAATCGGAAACCATTGTGTGTAATTCTCCCGAACGGTTAGTCCGGCTTTGGAATGGACAAGTCGATATGCGTCCTATTGCCGGCACTCGGCCGCGAGGGGCAGAGACTTCAGGAGATCGACGTCTCGCCGAGGACCTCCTGTCTAGTCCCAAGGAACGAGCGGAGCATCTGATGCTCGTCGATTTAGCCCGCAATGATCTTGGGCGCGTATGTGACTTTGGGACGGTGCGAGTTGACGAGTTGATGACAGTTGAGCGGTATTCTCATGTGATGCATTTAGTGTCTCAGGTGTCTGGCCGATTGCGAGATCAATCCAATGGCTTTGACTTGATTCGAGCGACGTTTCCGGGAGGGACGATTACGGGAGTTCCCAAAATCCATTGCATGGAACTTATTGAACGCCTGGAACCGGTCCGGCGTGGAGTCTATACCGGTTCAATTGGATTTATTGGGTGGAATGGGAACATGGACTTCAATATTGCCATCCGGACCCTCTTGTTGACTGCGAACCATGGCTTTCTCCAAGTGGGAGCGGGCATCGTGGCCGATTCCGATCCAGGCCGGGAATATGAGGAAACGCTCCATAAGGCTGAGGCCTTTTTCCATGTCCTCCACCACTATCTTAGGCCATAGGAAAACGGAATGTGGATATTCGTCAATGATCAACTGGTCGAAAAAGCGCATGCGCGTCTATCGGTTTTCGATCATGGGTTTTTATATGGAGATGGGGTTTATGAAACCCTGCGAGCCTACCAGGGACGGATTTTTTTATTGGAACGGCATATCGCACGTCTCCGACAATCTTGTGAATTCATAGGCTTGGAGCTCCCTATCCAAGATGAAGCCTGGGTGTCTATTCTCACACAGTTGCTCCTTCGAAATGGTCTCGAGGACGCGGGGCTGCGTCTGACGATTTCTCGTGGGGAGGGAGAACTTGGTATTGATCCGAGTTTGTGTGCGCATCCCACAGTTGTGGTGATGGCCAAGCCTGTTGCGCGCTATTCTGCCCAACACCGGGAACGGGGCATATGCCTGCATCTGGCCTCGGTTCGTCGAAATCCCGAGTCTGCGCAATCTCCGCAAATCAAGTCGTTGAGTTTTCTTAATAATATTTTGGCTAAGCAGGAAGCGGTTAAGGCAGGTGCCGATGATGCCCTCATGTTGAATATGGAGGACCACCTGACGGAATGCACAACAAGCAATGTGTTTTTTATCACCAATCAACGATTGCATACCCCAGCAGTGGATTGCGGGATCTTAGCGGGAATTACACGAGAAGTGGTGATTGAATTAGCGGGTGAGATGGGAATAGAGGTTGAAGAAGGACGGTATGCGGCAACACAGTTACTTCAAGCGGACGAGTGCTTTCTCACCAACACGGGAATGGAAATCATGCCCGTATCAAAGATTGGAGGCTGTCCCATTGGGCAGGGGAAGATGGGACCGTTGACGGCACAACTCTGGAAAGCGTTCCAGACTCATTTGGATCAGTTTCTTGGGCCTTGCTTAACCGCCTCGACCCTGTAAGGGCCTGTTGAAAAAGTCCGCCAGCGGCGTTCTCGGGTCTTTGTCGGCTTCGCGCTCATAGGCTTGGCGCTCTTCGCGCCGTTCGCCCTCACGTACTTCGTGTACGCTCAGGGCGCCAAACAATGGTGACGCTCTGCGGGATATATAGTATTTTAACTTTCAACTAAGACATTTAAGATATCCCTCGCCCTTGAGGGAGAGGGTTGGGGTGAGGGTGAACGGCGTATTTGATAGTTAAAACACTATAGCAGGCAATTCGCGGCCTTGCTCGAGGAAAGGCACGTCTTGGCGTGCATGGGCTGGGCGGGTGAGATAGGGGGCTTGTTTGAACCGGCCCCTAGCTTTTGATATTTCATGGAATTGGTAAGATGGGATTGGCTTTCTGAAAATTGTGATTTATTCAACAGTCCACGTAAAGATTTACGTGCGAACAGTTTTCCTTTTCTTTTTCGATGGGGAAGAAGGAGAATGTGGTGGGGCGACTTGTTGACACTGACTGTGAACTTTCCATTTCAATCCTCTAGAGAACGGAATATCTTCCCGGTAATGGGCTCCTACACTATTCGTCCGCCACAATGCCGCCTCCGTGATGCATTGTCCCACCTGGACCATATTCTGTGTTTCTAATCCCGTTTGGTTGAAGGGCGCGGCTGATAGCTTCTGCGACCACTGTTGAAGCTGTTCCACAGCTTTCCGTAACGAGTCGCCCGTGCGGATCAATCCGACTTTCGTCCACATCAACCGTCGTAACGAGTTTCTTAGTTTTTCCACATCCTGGGCTGACATGGCGCGATTTGGAGGCTTCAGGGGAAAAGAGTTGGTGACTGCGGTTGGGGGAGCATGGTTTTGAGCAAATTGAGATGCAGCTTTGGCAGCCCGATATCCAAAGACCAATCCTTCCAATAGCGAATTGCTGGCTAAACGATTCGCCCCATGGACACCTGAACAGGCCACTTCTCCCGCGGCAAAGAGTCCAGGAAGACTGGATGCCCCATACAAATCAGTCTTGACTCCTCCCATAAAATAGTGTGCGCTGGGCAATACGGGAATCCATTCCTCTGTAATATCGATGTCATAGCGTAAACAGGTAGCATAGATAGTGGGAAACCGTTTCTTTAAAAAGGCCGAGCCTAAATGGGTGACATCCAAATATACATGCCGAGCTTTGGTTTGTTGCATTTCTGTCAAGATAGCCCGAGATACGACATCTCTGGGGGCAAGCTCTTGGCTCCGGTGATATTTTTTCATGAATCGTTCGCAGCGATTATTACGCAGGATTCCTCCTTCACCTCGAAGGGCCTCGGACAGAAGAAATGGGGGACTGGATGGTAAATACAGAGAAGTGGGATGAAATTGGACGAATTCCATGTCTTCCAGGATAGCTCCGGCCCGAAAGGCCATGGCAATACCATCTCCGGTTGCATTGGGCGGATTGGTGGTGCGGGCGTATATTTGTCCTGCTCCCCCGGTGACTAAGAGAACAGCCGAGGCATATATCGACTTAAGATTTCCTGTCACTTCATCAAGAACTATGGCCCCACTACACCGATTGTCCTGAAATAACAATTCTACGCCAAAGTGGTTGCCCATCCATTTGAGGTTTTTGAGTTCCCTGGTTTTCACGCCCAAGGCTCGAACCATTTCACTGCCCGTGGCATCGCCGCCTGCTCTCAGTACGCGATGGCGACTGTGAGCTCCTTCGCGAGTAAAGGCCAGCTGGCCATCAATTGTGTCAAATTTTGCTCCCCATTCGATGAGTTCATGAACGCGCGAAGGGCCTTCTTCAACCAGAGCTTTTGTAGCCGGACGGGAACATAGTTGATGGCCGGCCTTTAACGTATCGGTAAAATGAAGGTCCACGTCATCTTCATTGCCAAGAGCAACGGCGACCCCGCCTTGCGCGTAAAAGGAATTATTGTCTTGAGGACCACCTTTGGCCACCATGGTGACGTGTCCGTGCTGGCTCAGTTCCAAGGCGGCCCGTAAACCGGCAATCCCTGCGCCGATAATGAGGAAGTCGGTCGAAAAGACTTGCGGTTGTGTTCGTGTGGTTGAGGAGGCAGAAGCCATACAATTAATGAAAAAGGGTTGAGGGGGTGGGAGAATAATTTAGGAGGAAACGTTCAGTCGATGGGTCATGCCAAATGGGAGGTCTCCCTCCACCCCTCGAAGCAAAATAACTTGGTTGCCACTCCACAACAGGACTCCCTGCCCCCTGGCCTGGGCCGGGGACCCTTGGGGCGTGCGTTGCCAATCACCGTGCCAGGATACAAAAACTGAAATTCGGTCTCCGTCGATGACGATTCGGTCAATTATGAAGTCCAAGGAAAAGGTATGAAAGGTGGCAAAATCTTGTCGTACTTCAGCTTCCAATATTTTCAGATCTTCTAGAGGAAGAAGTAATTCATGGAACGTAGAAGCATCTTTTTTGACATAAGCAGTTTCCAATGTTTTTATGGCCTGTAACACTCGCTGGAATCTGGCGTGATCCTCTGGATATTTTGGGAGTTTTTTTGAGCATCCTGCCCCTATCACAGAGACGATCCCAAATACAGCGATCATCACTACGAAAAATGGCCTGGTCCAAGCACGCCAATGCCTCATACCTCATTATAATGGAGAAGTACCGACAAGGGGGTCAAGAAAATTTTCAAAAGTAGATGATTATTGGGTGACGATGCAGGTATGATCAGTGCGGTTTCCTTGACAGCTTTCTTGACCCTGTGATAGGAAATCCGGCGGCACTTCAGGATTTTTTTTGCCAAACGCGAGTGAAGAGACCCTCTGGCCTCCTGAGTGCCCTCATACCTTAACCCAGGAACCGATTTCTATGTCGAGTGTTGTTAAAAAACGGAGGAAAAAGATGCGCAAGCATAAACATAAAAAACTCCGTCGCCGCATGAAGTTCGCCAAACGTCGTAACTAATTC
>JAZFZJ010000068.1:0-7504 GCA_036443915.1 Nitrospirales bacterium | reverse complement strand
AGGTGCCGTAGCCGCTGGTACGATAAATCCACCCGGACACATGCAAAAAGAAAACACACTCCCACGATGGGGACCCTGTGAGCTCTGATGCGTCAAGGAATACGAAGCGGCAGGAAGACTTCCTCGATCAGCACAATGATATTGAATGGTATCGATTAAGCCTTGAGCATGTTCAATCCGCACCCCTAGGGCAAACGGCTTGGCTTCCATGTAGACATGTTTCTCATGGAGCATTTTGAACACATCTCGAGCGGAATGCCCCGTGGCCAAAATCACTCCTAACCCCATAAACTCTTCTCCCTCTTCCGAAACCACTCCCTGTAACCTTCCCTGATCAATCACCAGGTCTGTAATTTTGGTATTGAAGTGAATCAACCCTCCGGCCCCTAGAATACTGTTCCGTATTTCGGCAACGACCTTCGGCAACTTATTGGTCCCGATATGAGGATGAGCATCGATCAAAATGTCTTCTGGAGCTCCGTGAGCTACTAATATTTCCAGAACACGCATGACGTTCCCACGTTTTTTACTTCGGGTATACAGCTTTCCATCTGAATAGGTCCCTGCTCCCCCTTCACCAAAACAATAATTAGAATTGGGATTGACAATTTGCTCTTTATTGATCGCCGCAAGATCTCGGCGCCGAGTTTGTACATCCTTGCCTCGTTCCAAAATAATAGGTCTCTGCCCTTGTTCAATGAGACGTAAGGCTGCAAATAACCCAGCTGGACCAGCCCCAACTATAATGACAGGCTTTGCGGAAGAGACATTGGGAAAGTCTTTTTGATAGGTAATGGTAGGAAGAACCTCATCCTTGGAATAAGCTACAGCCCTAACTTGAATTTTTACAGGAGACCTGCGGGCATCAATTGATCGTTTCAAGACACGAATGACAATATCTTCCTCTTCGTTGGGACTCACCCTCAAACGATTTCTGATCACTTCTTGACATTTCAATTCATCAAAAGCTTCCTCAGGCGTCAAAACAAGGTCTACGGTCTTTTTCATACGATTCAGTGTCGTCCAGTCGGTTCCCTAGATTTATTGAAGGCCAAGAACCCTCCATGTCCACAGGCAACAATATGGCCGGTGAATTTTCAAACCTAGGAATACCGGAAACGGTATTGATTCACTGGGTGATTAAGGGAGGAATCTTTTTCCGGAACTATAGCTATTTGCAAGTTAAAAACACATTGGGAGGAGAGTCGTATGTAGAAATTTTGAAAATACGGTTTTTCAGGAGATTGTGTGGGTACAGATGTTTAGGTCATCATTTCATGGTTCCTCTCCTTTGTAAGGAGGGGGTGAAGGGGAGGATAATTTGACGAATTGGGTATCCATAAAACTAGTCATCCCCAAATCTTTGGGAGAATGTATCTACACAAAACCCAGAAGAGCTGAAAATAATTATATAGGCATCAGGCATGTATTCGCAGCATCCAGGTGCCCTTCAAGAAATTCTCTGATCTTCAATAGGTTTGCTTGGGAAGTCGCTTCAAATCGAAGAACAAGAGCTGGTTGAGTATTTGATGCCCGAATCAGTCCCCAACCTTCATCGAAACGCACTCGAATCCCATCAATTGTAATCATATCCCGAATCGGCATTTCCGAGGTGGTAGGATCCTGGCTTTTGGTTATCTCGCTTAAACGTTGCGCAACCAACTCCACAAGCTTGAATTTCTGATCGTCAGAACAATCCACGCGGATTTCTGGAGTCACCACCGTCTGCCGAATATCTGAGAGAAGAGTTGAAAGCGGTTTGTGTTGTTTGACAAGAATTTCAATAAGACGGCAGGATGCATAGATGGCATCATCATATCCATAATACCGATCGGCAAAAAATACATGGCCCGACATCTCTCCCGCAAGTACAGCTTTTTCCTGTTTCATTTTGGCTTTAATCAGGGAATGCCCCGCCTTCCACATGATGCCACGTCCTCCTCGTTCCTGAATATCGTCATACAACACCTGCGAGGCTTTGACTTCGGAAATAATCGTGCTCCCTGGATGTTCTCGTAACACATCACGCGCAAAGAGGAGGAGCAATCGATCTCCCCAAAGAATATTCCCCTGCTCATCGATCACCCCAATCCTGTCAGCATCACCGTCATACCCAATGCCCACATCCGCCCCAACCTCTTTCACCTTGGCAATCAAATCAGCCAGATTTTCAACAACCGTCGGATCAGGATGATGGTTGGGGAAATTACCATCCAGATCACAATACAAACCTGTGACCTGACATCCCAATTGTTCAAGAGCATCTTTTGCCGCCAGGGATGCTGCACCATTTCCACAGTCAATGACCACCCGAAGACTTTCCGCTCGCAAAGACGCAAAATGCTCCTGAAGAAAGGCAAGGTAATCAGGAATAATCGGTCGTTGCACGACCGTTCCCCGTCCAGAAGCAAACATTTCGCTTTCAAAAATTTTCCGCATGTGTTGAATATCAGCCCCATACAACGCTTCTTTCCCCACACACATCTTAAACCCATTGTACTCTGCGGCGTTATGACTGCCGGTAATCATAATGCCTCCGTCAACCTCACAGTGATACAACGAAAAATACAATTGGGGGGTAGCACAAAGCCCCAGGTCCACCACGTTGACACCGGCTCCTATCAGACCAGCAACTAATTGATCTCGAAGGGCGGGGGAAGTTAAACGGCCATCCCGGCCAACAGTTATCGTACTGGCCCCCCGGGCTCTTGCTAGCGTGGCATAGGCACGCCCAATTTTCTCAACGATGTCAGGCGTCAAATCATTTTCAACTATTCCACGGATATCATATTCTCGAAACATTGCTCCCCACTTCCTTTAGCACGAATTTTTATCTGAATGAAGGCAATCGACCAAAATCGTCCTTGAATCTCACAATGTCATCCTCACCTAAATAGTCGCCATTTTGGATTTCAATAATTTCCAAAGGGATCTGCCCAGGATTTTCTAGGCGATGCGGGGTTTCCTTGGGTATGCCCGTACTCATTCCAGCTTGTAAATCGTACACTTCCTCCCCGCGGGTCACCCGGGCCGTCCCAGCAATGACCACCCAATGTTCACTCCGCTGATGGTGTAGCTGTAGAGACAGCCGCTTACCTGGAACAACTTCGATTCTCTTCACTTTATAACCCTGGCCCTCTTCTAGAACAGTATAGGCACCCCAGGGACGTTGAATCGTTCGATGCTCCAAGTGTTCGGATCGGCCCTGTTTTTTTAAAAGAGTAACGATCCCCTTCACATCTTGAGCTCGATCTTTTGGACAAACGAGTGTCGCATCTGGCGTATCCACCACCACCATATTATCGAGTCCAATTGTGGCAACAACCCGGCGGTCAGCGAATAACACCGATTGACGACTCCCCATATCAATGATATTGCCATTTCGGACATTTCCTGCTTTATCCAGAGTGGCGACTTCCTCCAAGCTCCCCCAGCTCCCCACATCCGACCAACCCACGTCAACGGGCACCACCACACTTCGCTCCGAATGTTCCATCACCGCATGATCGATAGAAAGTGAGTCGACCTTGGCATAGACCTTTCGAAGATGAGTGGGAAAATCTGGGGTCCCAATCCGCTGTTGCAGACTTTTCAGACGTTTCCACAAGACTGGCTGCTGAAGAGCCAGTTCCGATAGAATCACTGACGCTTTCCAGATAAATATTCCACTGTTCCAAAAATAATTCCCTGATCGACAATATCGTTTGGCCGTGGTGAGGTTGGGTTTTTCCACAAAGGCAGCTATAGGATACCCAACGAAATCACCTTTCGCCCCGAGCCTCTTTCGTTTTTGGGGCTGAATATATCCATATCCCGTCTCCGGCCGGGAAGGGTGAATCCCAAATGTCACTAAATGGTCCTGTTCAGCCAATTCCGTTGCAAATCTGACCGCTCGAATAAACTTCTTTGAGGCCTTCACGACATGGTCTGCAGGTACCACCACCATCACAGCATGTGGATCCTGATGTAGTAAATGAAGAGCCGCAAGGGCAATAGCCGGCGCCGTATTTCTTCCTTCGGGTTCCAGGATGATATTGCCGGCTAGGTCATCTTTCCATTGGTTGAGCTGAAGCTTGATGGAATCTCCTTGGACTTCGTTCGTCACAATCGCAATTCTTTTCGCAGGAATCTTCTGCAACAGACGGGAAAAAGTCTGTTGTAATAAAGTCCCTTCACCAATAATACGCAATAATTGTTTCGGAAATCGTTCTCGACTCAAGGGCCAAAACCGGGTTCCGCTTCCGCCTGCTAAAATCACTCCGTATACGTGAGGATTCATGATCGGCCCTTCTCTTGTAGGTTTCTCACTAAACACATGTTGGCACCTCCTTGTCACTCATCTTAAGATGCGTTCTCGATTCATGTGAGATGGCTGCCTCCAAAATTAAAGGAGTTCTTGCGATCATTCTAACGACGTTTGGCTGATACAATCATATCCAGAACTTCCCGAACGGCTCCCTCTCCCCCTTTCTTTTTGCAGATATAATGCACCACCTGACGAACTTGGTCGACACAATCCGCAGGTGCCGCAGCATACCCCACAGTCTGCAAAGCCGGTACATCATTCACATCATCACCCATAAAGGCCATTTGTCCAAAAGGAATCCCATATTTTTCAGAAAGGTGTGCTAAAATAGATACCTTATCCTCGATACCTTGAAAAACTTCAGAAATCCCTAACTTTTTCGCACGACGAGCGACAACCTTGGTGTTCTCTCCAGTAATAATTGCGACAATGACTCCCTCAACTTGCACTAACTTTATGCCCATTCCATCCCGAGTATTAAATTTCTTTAACTCTTCACCCGACTCGCCATAGTACATTCCTGCATCAGTCAGGACCCCATCCACATCCGTGGCAAACAACCTCAATTCTGTAAAAATCTTTCTAGGATTTTTGACAAGCCGTAGATGCTGCGAGGTTTTAAGCGACTTGCCGCTTTTGATCACCTTCAATGCGGATGGCAGTATCTTATTTTTTCCCATTACGTGACAAAGCCCATTTCTTCTAATAGCAAAATCTATAAATAATCTGTCCAAAACATCAGTCGGTATTTCAACAAGTCATCACGCATAGTACAATAGTGACTACATCGAAATTGAAGAACGCCGTAGAAACCCCTTCACCTTCAGGGTTAAACTCTACACACTTGGAAAAGGAGCGCAACGTGCTCATTCCTGTTCGGTTTCTCATGGGACTTCTTCTGCCCGTCAGTATGCTTGTTGCCTGCTCATCGCCTGAATCTCAAGAACGCCTCAACACGGCATTATGTTGGTTGCGCCCCTCGTGCCTGCCTTCACACCCTTCATCGCCAAGCCCAAAACCTCCTGCAACTCCAACCCCTAAGATGACCTCTTCCCAACGAACTAAACCAAAACAGCCTCAAGTGGTTTCACATCAGAGTACACATCGGACAACATGCCTCACTTCTGCCAAAGCCACGGTGAAAGCCTCAAAACCGTTTGTAACCGTGTCCTATCTTGAACCCACCACAAAGGCGAACGGCCAACCCTTAACGAACCTTGCTAAAACAACCATTTACCTTGATTTGGGAAAGGGATTGATCAAATACAAAGATATTCCAGCAACCAACCCACAGGGAGGGGAAACCATTCAAGAAAAAATACCCTTTACCCTTAGTGCGGGAGAGACTATCCAAGCCACCATTTGTGTCACCGCGACGGATACCAATGGTCGAGAAGGGTAGCATTCAGGTCCTATTATTGTGTCAGGGAGTACCCCTTTTTCTCCATACAGGCTCCTATTTGCAATCCTCGCGAAACAGAATCTTTCCACCATCCATTTCCCTGACGCTCATCAACCTCCTGGATGCATTCTAATTTCGCCTCCTTGGAATCCATTCCAATCCCATCAGCAGCCACCCAGTTTCCTTGGGAACAATCCCCATAGGGGTGGCATATTCGTTCTGCCCGGGAGGAACGATAGTCAGGATGAAGATAGGATTCCCACAGACTACATCCATTCAACAACACGACACCTAGGATCACGAGGAAAGTCCTTCCTGCAAATTCTTGCCAACTCATAGTTTGCCCATCCTCATAATAATGCTCCCTCTTCCTGTTCAATCAGCCTTGGTTCAGATCCCTACTATATACCTATATCGGACAAACTAACCCAAGAACAAAGCAGTTTTTCCGGTTCTCGACTACTCTCCCTCTGGACGAGGGACCCCATCCTCTATTTTAAATCTGCCCGCGAAGCCACGCCCATGCTATGCCCATATACTCATGATAGGCTAATTCCGCCAGCCGCAAACCACTTGAACTTGGGAAGAAATTTACTGGTGACCAGAATCTCGGGGAAGGGACCCATTGTCCCGTAGGGGCAGGAATAGGTTCAAGGCCCTGTTTGGTAAATAACTTGACGGCCCGTGGCATATGGAAGGCACTGGTCACAAGGATAAAAGGATCTTCCTTGACAATATGTCGGACATAGAGAGGATGGTCCTTGGTGTCACGGGATTCAACTTCTAACACCATACTTGATTTGGCCACTCCTAACTCTTCAGCCACGCGACTCAGAATCGTAGCTTCTGGAGCACCACTAAACCCAATACCACCGGTTAAAATTATTTTACTGCCTGGAAGGTTTCGGTGAAGACGAATTCCCTCTACAAGACGCACCCGAGAATGATGGGTTATTTGGAGCTGATACGGTAAGGTCGTGTCCCCAGTCACACCCCCCGCCAAGACGACAATCCATTTTACTGGACGTTTCCCTATCCCCTCCTCTTGCTCAGCTAGGACACGTGAAAGATTGAGAGGAGAATATTGCGATTCAAGTGTACGTAGGAATCGACCCGACACCCCTTCATAGCTAGACATGATGAGCAAGATCAGGCCTAACGCCACCAAGGTCTTTCCGGTTCTCTGCTTACCAGAAAAACAGAGCAATAATAGCCCAACGGCAATCAGCTCTAAACACAAAGCTAAAGGAGAAAAAAGAGGGGCCAGGAATTTTTTGAGGGTAAAAAGGGAACTCAACAGTCAAACCTTCTCAAAGTACTCACCATACCATTTCAGAGCATTTTAAGGATTATACGTTTTTCCTCAAAATTTTTCTTCTTTTTTCTATGATCCCCCAGCAAGAAATGGCTGGTCCTTTAGTTTTCTCAGAACAACCAAGTACAACGGCATCGACAACTTCTTAACATGTAACAATCAAGGGAAAGGGACGATGGATAAGATGATGTATGGGGCGGTTGAAAAATTCGAAATTCTTTCAATTCCGATTGCCTTTGCCATTTTCCAAGGATGACCAAAACCAAGAAGGAAAGTTCAAAAAGGCCCAATTGTCTCCCCCGCCCAGCCCGTACACGCCAAGACGTCCTTTTCCTCGTGCAAGGCCGCAGGGCTTTGGGCGGGCGGAGCGTACAAATGAGTACGGGAGCACGACAAAAGACCGAGAACGCCGCTGGCGGACTTTTTCAACATTCCTATGTGTAACAAGATGAGAGGGTTCAAAGGCAAGAAAGGATCAGAC
>JAZFZJ010000067.1:0-2830 GCA_036443915.1 Nitrospirales bacterium | reverse complement strand
TAATTGCCGTTAACTCATTGAATTTATTACATTTTCAGCTTTTCGCTGAAATACGTAAGTTGCTGATTTCCTGAATGTTTTTAGGAATTATGCAACAACGCCGACTCACCCTAATCCGAGACATATTCAAGGATTTTCAGGTCTGGCTTTTCAATCAGAAAAGTTCGGAAATCGTTCACCCACTCACCCCATTTTTTCCTTTTCATATCAACGCCTTTCACATTGACCCCCGCTGGGGTGCAACCAAAAGTGCAACCGTCTCCCTCGGGTTGACTCATCAACCGATCTACTTCCAGTACCGTTTTTCGCTCAGACCGTTTTATCCAGTGGGTATACAGGTCCACCGTGATCTGAATACTGGAATGCCCGTATGGTCAAAAAACTCATACAGCCTCGCGGTAGCTTAGAACTCCAGTTTTTCAATGAGGATGAATGTATAGAAGGGACAGGTAAGGTTATGTAAAATAACAGAAGAATTGTTGGTTATCACCAAAAGAAGGGCTGTTATGTCTGAAGCAACAGGAGGGATGTTAAGTGGGCGCACAACCCACGGTCGAGTTCTGGTTGTCGATGACGAGCCTGATGTCCGAAAAGTCATAAAGAGGATCCTGACTCAAGCTGGCTATGATGTCATTGAAGCCGAAGATGGCGAAAAGGCTATTGAGACCATCAATGAAGGCGAAAACCCTCTACTTTTGGATGTCATTATCTCTGATATTCGAATGCCCAAAATCAATGGGGTCGAAGCCATTAATTATTTCCAACAACAATGGCCTCGCGTTCCCATAATTGTCCTGACAGGTTTCCCAGATATGGAGATGGCCATCGGTTTTCTCAAAAAAGGCGTCGTGGATTATTTAGTGAAACCGGTGGAAAAGGAAAAATTGACGAGCGCCGTGGCCAAAGCCCTAGACCAGAGAGAACTTCATCACTTGTAATTCGGCCTACGACGTTTCATGGCATCCTGGCTTTCTTACCCCTAAAAAGTGCGACGGGCATGGTATGGTCAAGTTGACCGGGGTTTGACAGACTGGTGTGATGAATACCAAAACGCCCAGCTGCCGCGGTTTTCGTTTTCCATCTGAGATCATCAGTCACGCCATCTGGCTCTACCATCGCTTCGGTCTCAGTTTTCGGGAGGTGGAAGAGCTACTCGCCGAACGTGGGATCATCGTCACCTATGAATCCATTCGCCCATGGTGCCAGAAGTTTGGACCGGACTATGCTCGCAAACTCAAACAACGACAAGGCCGCTTGGGCGATACCTGGCACATCGACGAAGTCTTTGTCACCATTCAAGGCCAACGGCAGTATCTCTGGCGTGCGGTCGATCAAGACGGCAATGTCATTGATATCCTCGTGCAACGCCGTCGCAATCAGCAGGCTGCTGAATGCTTCTTCCGTCGTCTGCTCAAAGGCCAAGGGCGTGAACCGCGGTGGTTAGTCACGGACAAACTCAGAAGCTATGACGCCGCACATCGCACGATCATGCCCACGGTGAATCACATTAACCAGGTCTATGGGAACAACCGAGCCGAAGTGTCTCACCAACCCACCAGACAGCAAGAACGGGCGATGCGAGGGTTCACCTCCCCAACTCAGACTCAACGCTTCTTGACCCTCCATGGACTCATTCAAAATTTCTTTCGTGTTGGCGGTCCCCTCTTGCAGGCGGCCAACTATCGGATTTTGCGCGCACAGGCGTTCCGGGTTTGGCAGGATGTTGCCTGCGCATAAGAGGTGATGGATCAACTCGGCGAATGCACCAAGTTTCGGTTTTATCCCGCTAAGTTAACAATACCCCTCAAACGCCACCATCTGTCGCAATCCTTGGCAACATCCTTGGTAAAAGGGCCGGTAAGACCCTTCACTCAGGCTGTCCCCCCTCGTTTTGAGACCGCTGATTGGCGTGATTGACCCCCCGCTACTCCTCTGCTACTTTTCTAGTTGCCCCAAAAGGGCGTATATTGTTCCTATTCTCGAGAGCCGTAACATCATTTCTAGGAGGCTGTGGCCGGCTTGCACTTTCTCCCCCAGTGGATGTTGAGTCTTTCCCACAAGCACGAATTCATTCGTGAGACGTATTTCTTTGGTTTTTTCAGCCTCTCTCTTTTTACAATTTTCGTCCCCTTCCTCATCGAAATCGTTGTCCCCCCATTGGTCTATTCTGAGCAATCGGTTGTTGCCGTGGCGACATACGAGGGCGTCATTAACCCAGTGTCTAGTGAATATTTACATGATGCCATTGAATTTGCTGAAACCGAACAAGCGTCTTGTCTGGTGTTTCAACTGGATACACCAGGGGGCCTGGATACCTCAATGCGGTCTATGATTAAGGACATGACGGCTTCTCGGATTCCCGTTGTGGTCTTTATTTCTCCCTCTGGAGGACGAGCCACCTCAGCAGGGGTATTCATCACCTTAGCCGCTCATGTTGCTGCCATGGCACCGGGAACAACCATCGGCGCCGCACACCCCGTGGCCATGGGAGGGGCCCAAATGGATGAGGTGATGAAAAAAAAGGTGGAAAATGATTCAGTAGCCTATATCCACTCCCTAGCTGAACGGCGAGGGCGAAATGTCAAGTGGGCTGAAGATGCCGTTCGCGAGAGTGTGTCCGCAACAGACACCCAAGCCAAGGAGCTGGGGATTATTGATTTCATTGTTCCCGACCTAGAACAATTGCTCAAAGAACTACATGGACGAGAGATCAAAATGGGAGCCAAAACCATAACGTTGGCAACGGAAAATTCTGTCATACGGGAATTCCCTCTGGGCTGGCGACTGGAAGTGCTGAAAGCCATCAGCGATCCCAACATTGCCTACGTGC
>JAZFZJ010000066.1:0-16174 GCA_036443915.1 Nitrospirales bacterium | reverse complement strand
CTCAGTGCCAGTTTCGGTCCGACGCCGGTGATGCCGGTGAGCAGCAAAAAGGCCTGTTTCTCTTCCGTGGTGGCAAAGCCGAAGAGCTGAATGGTGTCGTTGCGCCAGTGCGTGGAAACGAAGACCTCCACAGGGGCATTGAGATCAGGGAGGGTAAAATAGGTGGAAAGCGCGATGAACACATGATACCCCACGCCCTGCACTGTAATGACGGCATCTTGCGGTGTTTTGGAAGAGAGGGTTCCTGACAGTGAGGCAATCATGAGAGTGCCGAACTCAGGTGCGGAGGTTTCACCAGGAACCGTGATGGAATAGAGAAGGTGTAAAAGAAAAAAGAGGGGGAGTATGGAGTGGAACCCAGAAGGCTAGGCACTTTCGGCGGCCATTTGCTCAATCAATTCGTCAGATATATCAAAGTTGGCATGGACCTTGGTCACGTCTTCATGCTCGTCCAAGAGATCCATGAGTTTTAAGGTTTTCTCTGCGTCTTTGCCCTCCAGCTGAATGTGGTTTTGCGGAAGAAAGGTGAGGTCGGACAGGCTGGTTTCAATCTGGGCCTTCTGTATCGCTTCTTTGACGGATTCAAAATCGGCAGGTTCCGTGATGACCTCAAATCCGGTGGGGGTTTGTTTCACGTCTTCGGCTCCCGCTCCCAGTACCAGTTCGAATAATTGTTCTTCGGTCACGGCTTGGTTCTCGATGACCAGTAACCCTTTTTTATGAAACTGCCAGGCTACCGCACCGGCTTCAGCCATGGTTCCATTGTTTTTGGTGAGAATATTCCGAATTTCGGCCACCGTCCGGTTGCGTTTATCGGTCTCGATTTCCAGGAGTAGGGCCGTCCCGCCGGGGCCATAGCCCTCCAGCATAAACTCTTCGATTTGCATCCCGGGCAATTCCCCGGTGCCTCGCTGAATGGCCCGCTTAATGGTGTCGGCTGGCATATTCACTTCTTTGGCCTTGGCAATGGCTTGGCGCAATGTTGGATTGCCTTCGGGATCGCCGCCTTGGCGAGAGGCGATCGATATATCCCGGATCATGCGAGTGAATATTTTCCCCCGCTTGGCATCTTGCGCGCCTTTGTGCCGCTTAATTGTTGACCAATGGCTATGTCCACCCATGCCGGCAATGTCCTTTTGTTTGACGATAATGCGAGGAGGGCGAGCAAGGCTCCCACCTTGTCCCCGCGAGGGCTTCTATCACAGTGTTTGAAAGGGAGTCAATGCTCTCAATATAAGGAGAAAAGGTTGGGGAATCAACTTCAAAACGGTTGTTCTTCTTAGTCAGAGGTTATATGGTAATCTGTTTGTCATTTGTTGTTGATTGAACCTAAGTTGACCGATTTTTATGGATGAGATGTGCCAAGACCTTGGGATGTCAGGGGTTTTGAAAAACGCAGGCAGACCCATTCGGTCTGTCGAGGCTTTTCACAATCGCTCGCGCATAAGGGATTGGTGCAGATCGCCATAAAAATCGCTCAATTTTAGGTTGAAGGAAGAAAACTATGCGTGTGGTGTTTATGGGAACCCCAGATTTTGCGGTTCCTACACTCCAACAACTCGTCAATTCGGAGTTTTCCGTCGTCGGTGTGGTGTGCCAACCAGACCGGCCCAGTGGGCGAGGGAAAAAAATCCGGTTTGGCCCAGTGAAAACATTGGCTCTGGCTCAGAATCTTCCCGTTGTCCAACCGGAGAAGATGAAAGATCCCACCCTTCTGGATACCCTTCGGTCTTGGAATCCTGCGGTCATTGTCGTGGCCGCGTTTGGGCGCATTTTACCGCAGGTCATTCTTGATCTTCCCCCCAAAGGATGTCTGAATGTGCATGGCTCGCTGTTGCCAAAATATCGCGGGGCGGCCCCTATCCAATGGGCGGTTATCAATGGGGAAACCGAGACGGGAGTGACAATCATGGTGATGGATGCGGGCATGGATACCGGCGCCATTCTCGAACAAGCCGTGGTACCCATTGCTCCAGAGGATACAGCAGGGGATGTGGCATCCCGAATGGCCGAGGTAGGCGGAGTTCTCCTGGTTTCCACTCTTCAGAAATGGATGAAAGAGACCGTGGTGGCCCAACCGCAGAACGAATCCGAAGCAACCCTGGCGCCAATGTTAACCAAGGAAGACGGCTTGCTTGACTGGAGCCAATCCCCCAAAACCCTAGCGGATCGCATACGAGGCTTGTCCCCTTGGCCTGGTGGTTATACGTTTATGGAGGGGGAGCGGTGGGGAATCTGGAAAGTCCAGGTAGAGGAGCATGAAGGGGATTCTGCGTTGCCCTCGAAGGATAATAATAATGCGCCGGGAACGATCATGGGTGTCACCAAACAAGGGATCCAAGTTCAGACGGGCCACGGCGTGTTACATCTCATAGAAATTCAACCGGCTAATAAGAAGCGAATGGCCGTGGCTGATTATGTAGCTGGCCACCGAATTGAAGTAGGAAGGCGGTGTGTGGGAAAAAGCGAGTAGAAAAACAGGACGTGAACCTGTCTGACCACCTTTGCCAGTCTTGCAAGATTTCAAGAATAAAGTTCGTACAAGCCATGTAGAATGAAAAGGGGAAGCCAATGAGTGAGGAAACATCAGAATTGTTGGCTTATATTCAAAGCCAAATAGAGGAATTAACCACCATTCACGCCCAGGCGGAAAAGGCCCTCAATGCGGTTCAGGGAAAAGACCATGTTACGAAATGGAAAAAAAAAGTGGTTGACGGCTTAGCGCCTTATGTCAGTCCAGCTTATCTTCAAAATATCACCAAGGAATGGCTTGAAACCACCTACTTTGTGGGGGACGTCTTTGATGAATTAGCTGATGAAGTAGATATGTGCCGCCGGCATCTGAAAAAATTGGCCAAGGATATTCAGACCACCGGCATTCCCTAAAAGGCCCTTCCCAAACCATGCTGGTATGACCCTGCTCAATTATCTGCCCACCTAATGACCACTCTCCCTCCTTATCCGCGTAAACGGCTTGGTCAGCATTTCCTTATTGATCCCAATCTGCTTCGTAAAATTGTCAGTCTGGCAGACCTCAAATCTTCTGATTTTGTGTGTGAAATCGGACCGGGTGGGGGTGCGCTGACCGGGTTGTTGTGCCAATCGGCTAAGCAAGTATTGGCCCTGGAAGTGGATCCTCGGATGGTGGATTTCTTGAGAACGGAATTGGCTGGGCACGCCAACCTCGAGGTTCAAGAACAGGACGCGCTTCAGTATTCGTTTGATCGAATGCCTGAACCGACGGTAGTGGTGGCCAATCTGCCCTATAACATTTCAACTCCCCTTTTATTCCGCTTGTTGGAAGCCGGGGGGAAAATCGTGCGCATGGTCCTGACCTTGCAATTGGAAGTCGCTCAACGGTTAACAGCCAAACCAAATACAAAGGACTACGGGGTGTTATCGGTCATGGCGCAACACTTAGCGGATGTCCGGTTTGGATTCTCTGTTTCCCGGAAATGTTTCCGGCCTGTTCCGGATGTGGATTCCGGGGTAGTACGGCTGGATAGTCGCCAGGATTACCAGGGAAAGAAACCAGAAGACCGGGCCCGATTCCAACGCGTTGTCCGGGCGGCCTTTGGCCAACGCCGCAAAACTCTCTTCAATGCGTTACGGGGGGCAGGTTATCCGTTGAATCAATTAGAGTATGCCCAAGGTCACACAGCTATCACCTTAACTCGGCGAGCCGAAACTCTATCCGTGGAAGAGTTTCGGCATTTGAGTGAAGCCTTAACTGGTCCCAAGCTTCCACCAGTCTCGTAAATGGAATGTCGGGGAAAGTTCCCCCCAGGGTTTCTTTTCGCGAGGCGGGTTTTTAAAAGTATGTTCCAAATCGATAAACCATACGGGCATCCTGGGCCATGTGTTCTTTGAATTATGTAAATATTTGTAATTTGCTATACCAAACCGGTTTATAAACACCTCCCTCCTCTTTATTGGAGTAAGGGTTGTTTGCTCAATAGAAACACTTATGGTAGGATTTTTTGATGAGTATCTTCCCTAATAAGAAGAATACGCCAACAAAGGCCCTTCCCCGAGAATTTTCTTCATTGACCATTCAGGTTGTGGGTATTTTAGTCGCCACCCTTGGGATTTTGTGCTTGCTCAGCATCCTGACTTTTTCTCCCGCTGACCCAATTCTGTTTTTTGAAGATTCTTCCTCAAATCTCATTCCGAATAACGCGGTGGGTCTGATGGGTTCCACCACAGCTTTTTCCCTTTTTGAAGTTGTGGGCGGGGGGGCGTACGTAGTGCCTTTATTATTCGTCGCGTTTGGACTCAGCATCCTCTGGAGTGAGCAACTTCAAGTGACCATTGGTGGACTCGTGGGATCATTGTTGGCAATCTTGTCCACAAGCGCCCTGTTACACCTTCAATTTTCCCTTAGTTCCCAGACGATTGAGGTTGATACCCTTGGGCTTGGTCATGGAGGGGTTGTGGGGGAATGGGTAGCGCAAGCCCTAGGATCATATTTAGCGACCACGGGTTCCACTATTCTTTTAGGGGCCCTGTTGTTGATCGGCCTACAGTTGTTAGTTCCCCTCTCAATTGGTCAAATGACTCGCAAAACCTTTAGCCTAAGCGGCCGCCTCGCCAAAAGTGTGTTGGATTCCATCAAAGAGTGGGATTGGGGGAATCAAGACGCGGAACCCAAGATGAATAAGTCTATTCGGATTAACCGCCAACTGGCTGCCCGTGGGGGAATTGGCTCGGTGATGTTTGGTGATAACGAAGGCGCTCCAAAAGTCTCGAAAGGGAAAGGTGTGGAGAGTGACCCGTTGGCAGCCTCAATACCCAGTCTCCCCCTTATGGATGAACTAGACGATAAACTGATCTCTCGACCATCAGTTTCCAAATCGTATCAAATGCCTTCCCCAGTGGATCTTTTGGATACCCATGCTGCCCGAGCGGCCCACCAAACTGACTCGGTTTTGAAATCTCAGTCCGAGATACTCGTGCAAACGCTAGCGAGTTTTGGGATTGAAGGAAGTGTGACGGATGTCCATCCTGGGCCGGTCATTACGATGTATGAGTTTGCACCAGGTCCCGGGATCAAAGTCGCCCGCATCGTCACGTTGGCAGATGATTTGGCCATGGCGTTAAAAGCGTTAAAAATTCGGGTGGTGGCTCCTCTGCCGAGAAAGTCCACCGTGGGCATTGAAGTGCCCAATCCGCAACGGGAAACCGTGGGATTAAAAGAGATGTTGACATCGGAGGTGTTTACCCGTTCACGGGCAAAATTGGCATTGGCTTTAGGGAAAGATATTTTTGGACGACCGGTGGTGACCGATCTTCGATCCATGCCCCATCTTCTGGTGGCCGGTGCAACGGGGTCAGGCAAAAGCGTGGGCCTTAACTGCCTGTTGTTAAATATTCTGTTCACGTCACATCCCGATGAAGTGAAGCTGTTGCTGGTGGATCCCAAAGTCTTGGAATTACAGGTATACGATGGTATTCCGCACCTCATTCGCCAAGTGATTACCAATCATAAGGAGGCAGCTCGAGGGCTGGGCTGGGTGGTCCAAGAAATGGAGCGACGATACAGGGTGTTAGCGGAATTGGGCGTTCGGAACATTGATGCGTATAACAAGAAAGTTATTGAATTGCAGGGGTTGGGTTCGAAGGTTCGTCACGCGAAAAAACTGAGTAAAGGCCAATCGATGAATCTGGATGACAAAGCTCCCTTGTTGGGAGATTCACCAGAAGATCGGGTTCCGTTGCCTTATATCGTGGTCGTCATTGATGAGTTTGCGGACTTGATGATGGTCGCTCCGAAAGATATTGAAGATCGCATTGCCCGATTAGCCCAGATGGCCCGTGCTTCGGGGATCCATCTCGTGCTGGCCACCCAACGGCCTTCAGTTGATGTGGTCACTGGGTTGATTAAGGCCAATTTCCCGGCTCGTATCGCCTATCAGGTTTCTTCAAAGATTGATTCTCGGACCATTTTGGATGCGAACGGAGCGGAAAGTTTGTTGGGAAAAGGTGATATGCTGTTTTTGTCTTCTGGCACGGGGGGCATTACCAGATTACATGGTCCCTATGTCTCTGATGAGGAGGTTCGTAGTGTGGTCGAGTGGGTGAAATCCCAAGCTACGCCGAACTATGATCCGGTCGCCCTAGAATCGATACAGGACTTTTCAGTGGAAGACCAAGACCGGGATGAAACGTATGAACGAGCACGAGAATTAGTGATCGCCACAGGACAGGCTTCGGCGTCGTTTATTCAACGTCGCTTGAGGGTTGGATATCCTCGAGCAGCCAGGATGATTGAACAAATGGAAGATGAAGGCCTAGTCAGTGCTCCTGGGCGTGATGGGAGACGAGATATTTTGGCTCCAGGAGCGGCAACGGCGGAGATAGGATGAAGAGGCTAAATAGTGTCTTGCTGGTAGTTGCCGGGTTCATCATGCTTGCGCCCAATGGATGGGCCGCCTCGGCTTTTACTGATGCCGATCTAATGGAAAAAATCGATGCCCGGTATGCCCAGACACAAGATTTACAGGCCGAGTTTACCCAGGAAACAAAAATTGAGGGATTTGAAACAGGGTTTACCTCTTCAGGACGGTTTTATCTCAAAAAACCTGGTTTGTTGCGATGGGATTACCTGCAGCCTTCAACAGAACAGATTTATGTGGATGGGGATCAAGTCCTGATGTATGTACCCGAACATCAACAAGTGGTGAAAGGAACTCTCACGCAAATGGCTGCTTCGAAGGGCCCTTTGGCTCTCCTGCAGGGGGTTGGAAAACTTTCGCAACAATTCACGATCCAGGAATCCTCAGAATCCTCCAATAGTGACGCAAAATTGCCCAGTCTTACTTTGGTTCCGAAGCCTGTCGGGAATGAGGCTCCAACCATAAAAAAAATTGTGCTACAATTATTTCCCGATTCCTACTTAATTAAAGCCATAACCCTATTTGAGGTAAGCGGCAATATCTCTCACGTACTCTTTGATCAAATTCAAGTGAATAAGGGGCTTTCAAACAGCCTGTTGAAATTTGATATTCCACCGGATGTGGTGGTGGTCGATATGCCCACATTCCAATAAGGGGTGTGGGTGTGAGTCATATGTCAGTTAGCCTACGAACGGGAAGAAGGCAATGAAATCTCCCGATGCGTAGGGGTGGCTCTGGGCCCATGTAAATTTTTTTTGGTTGTATTCGGAATAGGAGCTTTGTAGAGTAACTCCAGGTCCTGGGCTGCCCGTTGTGCCAAAAACCAAGGTGAAGGGGAATGGCTGAACGCATATTAGTAGTGGATGATGACAAAGGGGTTCGGGAAGCGCTGTCTGAATTTTTGGTAACCCTAGGGTATGAGGTTTCCCAAGTTGAAAGTGGGGAAGAGGCTTTAAGAGAATACCGCAAAAATGGGTTTGATGTGATTATGGCCGATTTGATCATGCCAAATATGGACGGGATGGAGTTATTGGGTCGCATCCGTGAAATCCAGAATGATGAGGTCATTTTCCTCATGATCACGGGGCATCCATCAATCGGCACCGCCGTGGAAGCGATTAATCGTGGGGCAGACGATTACATTACGAAACCCTTCCATTTGGAAGATGTGAAATTGAGAATATCGAAAGCGTTGGAAAAACAAAACTTAAAAGGCCGGCTCAAGACGGCACAAGGCCTGGCCTGGGGTTTAATGTTGTCCATTCCTCTCTGGCTGCTTCTAGGGATTATTCTGGTCATCCTGTTTAAGGGATAAGCCGGTCTTCCCCCTTCTTTTTTCTTTCGTGGTCGGTTTGCCATCTCTCAGAGTTATCGCTATCAAAATTCATAGACTCAATGCCTTTGGTAGCAAAGTGTCCATTCCATCATATACATAGCTGGGGGGGGGTAATCGTTTGTTTGGCTTTACGAAGGTTTTGGTGTTGATTGTGGGATGTGTGTTGGTTGGAGCTATTTTTCCCGCGCAGGCCTTCTTTAGCCACATTACAGAAGATCCTACAAAACTCCTAAACAAGTACCTTTCTTTGGACAAAAAGGGTGTGCGGTTGGAAGCCGCTTCTTGGCAAGTGGTGCAACCTTACGTGACGTGGGTGGAGGAGCCTGCTTGGGGGCATGTGGTGGTCATTTCGGCATTTCATATTGTGGATGATGTTTCCCAGTGGGATATTATCGGTGCGATGGAAGCCAGGATCCCTGTGACCTTTGATGTGCTTGGTACCATGCATTGGGAGAGCGTGACGTTCGTTCCGGACCCACATCAAGAATCCCATTTTTTTCACATCAAGACCGTGTATGACAGATGGCAGATCGCTGCTCCTCAATTACCGCCCCATGTGGGTCGACGACGGTTACTCGATTTTGTTCGTTGGACGGAATTACAGGAACCCGAGGCCGTGAAGAAGGCCTTGTTTGCCTCATTACATAAACAACTGGAAGCGACAAAGCAGAAAGATATCCAAAAATGACGAGATGGCGTGCAGAGGTGTTGCTTTTTGACTTTGATGGCACCTTGATTGATTCAAAGGTGGATATTGCCATGGCAGTCAATTTGACTCTCAAGGATTTGGGATTGCCCTTGCGGGCACCTGAGGAGATTTTCAGTTTTGTAGGTGATGGGGTGAAACGTTTGCTCAGCTTATCCGTTGGCGAGGAAAACCGGGATCAATATGACTTGGCCCTAGAGATTTTTCGTAAACATTATTTGCAACATTGTGTTCAGACCACGAGGTGGTACCCAGGGATTTGGGAAGTGCTTCAACACTATAAGGATCGAGGGAAGGCGATTGTCACCAATAAGTCTTTGGAATACACCCGTTGCATCGTGGATGGCTTACAAGCCCGGGACCTTTTTGAACACATGGAGGCTCCCCGAGATACGACTGAACTTAAACCAGAACCGGTGATGTTGTTACGTACCCTTGAGGTATTGGGGGCCAGTCCTTCTCAAACGATCATGATTGGAGACAGTACCAATGACGTCCGAGCAGCTCAGGCTGCTGGCATTCGGGCTTGCGCGGTGGGCTATGGCTATGGAACCCGTGAAAAAGTCGCCGCGCTCTTTCCCGATTTTTTTTGTGAAAATCCGCATGACCTCCTCAATTTGTTTTAACCCTTCTTCAGCAAGAGGACCTGGCTTGAGATCTGTTAGTTCAGTGCAGGAACGAAATCCGTTCCCGATTTTTGTGGTTGTGACTGAGACAGAAATTCTTTTAAGATCTCCTGAACTTTCAGGGGCAATGTTCGTTTTGTGGATACATGACAAGATGAGGAATTGATGGCACAGCCAGTGGTGACATGTTTAGATATGGAGGGGGTCTTATTTCCAGAAATCTGGTTGGGGTTGGCGGATAGGGTCGGACTTGAGGAACTTCGCCTTACCACGCGGGACATTGCCGATTACGATGTCCTGATGCAGAAGCGGCTAGAAATTCTTAGAACCCATCGTATTACGATCCATGATATTCACGATGTCGTGCGAACCATTTCCCCCCTCCCCGGGGTTCCAGCGTTTGTTGCGTGGTTGCGGGCACAGTGCCAGCTCATAATTTTGTCAGACACTTTTTATGAGTTTGTTGGTTCGTTAATGGAGCAGCTTCAATTTCCGACGATTTTTTGTCATACGTTGGGGATTGATTCCAATGGATTTATCACAGATTATTTTATTCGACAGAAGGATCAAAAGCGACAGGCGGTGAGTGCGCTGAAAAAACTCGGGTTCAGGGTGCTAGCAGGAGGAGATTCTTATAATGACGTCTCAATGTTGCAAGAGGCCGATTCCGGATTCTTTTTCTGTCCCCCTGATTCGATTAGCCAGGAATATCCCCAGTTTCCTGTAGCTCGAACCTATGGAGAATTACAGGAACATTTAAGTCGGGCAGGTGGATTTCTCTCCTGACGAGCCGTCACTGATTAGACTTGATTTCACAATTCTCCCCCTCCATGAAGGACCAATTGGTGTCTCGCTAATTGGCTAACTCATGCTAATTGTTCCAAAGGATATTCCTTCGATCATGAGAAACGGATGTGAATC
Source organism: Nitrospirales bacterium (assembly GCA_036443915.1). Taxonomy (GTDB): domain Bacteria; phylum Nitrospirota; class Nitrospiria; order Nitrospirales; family UBA8639; genus Nitrospira_E. Next base: position 6,190 of record JAZFZJ010000066.1, on the reverse strand, counting down.
ATCCTACTCACAACAGACAATGTTTCGATAAGAATTGTTGCTAGTTGCGATTCCTGGTGCGCCTTGGTACAGGTGGTGGCTCCCAACATTGGCTGATGAGAGAGACTGCATTGAAGGAGCAGGAGGATGAAATACACCGTACGTGCGAACCTCTTAGTCGTAATTCATTCCCCTGGGGATAGTAGAAAGAAGAAATGTGTTTAGGGATTTTTCGAAAACCAGTTTCCGAGCGCGGTTCACTGAAACCAAATTGTTGGAAAACAATGAAAGGAGCATCTCTTATGAGGGTCTCTCTCACACGACTGTCTACAATCATGTTGGTATTCATGGGCCTTCTGGCCTTAACGGGTTGTCTTGGTAATCGAAATTGGCAATATCCTCCGGCATCTACGGGGTCGTACATTGACGCGAAAGCCACAACCCCTATTCCGGTCAAAGCTATTGTTCTTCCCTTAAAAGATCTAAGGGGAAATGAGGTGAAAGAGGAATATTGGAGGGTGGCCATTCCCCTTATCCCCTATGGTGATACCCATTATGATCGCCCGGAGCGTGCTATAAATCCTGAAAAAGTCGATGTGGTTCGGTTTGATCCGCCCAATGATTTTGCCAAGTCCATTGCTGCGGAGTTGAGTCAAGCTGGGGTGTTTTCCTCTGTGCATTTTGTTCAGGACAAGCAGCAAGAAGAGGCTGACGTGGTGCTTAGTGGGAGTATTAAGGCGACAGACTGGAAACGACGGCTGACGGCTTGGGGCTTTGGCCCCCTTGGAGTGGTCTTTTGGCTATTGGGCGCCCCGATGTCATGGACTGCCACGACGCTTGAAATGGACTTGTATATCACTCCAGTCAATGATCCCACTAAAGTTTTGTGGCGGCAAAAAATGACCGCAGAGGGGGAGTGGACTGACGGAATTTATTATAATCTTGAAAGCCCCGTCGAACTTTTTCCGGAGGCTCTCCAAGAAGCCTTAAGGGAGGCCATTGCCGATTTGGTCAATTTGGCCAACGAGGATCCCTCTCGGCTCTTGCCGCGCTAAGTTATTGGAATTATTGAAAAGTGAAAAATAAGCCTAAACGTGGGTTGATCTTTCCCGCCCAGAAGATTATTTTAGGCTTCAGAGATCAAAAAAACGGCCGATAATGATAAAGAAATACGGGTATCGGACAAGGACGTTCCTACTAGTCTGGGAAATTCGTATTTGCGATCTCTGGCTTTCATGTGAGATTTGAGGCCATTGCCTGATCGTATGGGCGAAATCGTCGTAATTGTGACCGTGGGTTCTGAAGGTGAAGCCACCGCCATTGCCCGCATGTTGGTCGAGCAAGGGTTAGTGGCTTGTGTCAATATCATCCCAGGTGTCCGATCCATCTTCCAATGGGAAGGGACGGTCACCGAGGAACAGGAGTTTTTGCTTATGGCGAAAACCGTCAGCCAGGCCTTTGACCTGCTAGCCTCGGCTGTGAAGGCCCATCATAGTTACAGTGTGCCCGAAGTCATTGCTCTTCCCATTGAACAGGGAACGAATGACTATTTAAATTGGGTTCGGGACATGACAAAAAATCCAAAGGTCAAGGCCTGATGATAATAATTGGGAATTAGACTTTGCCTTTTTTTAATTGAGAGATAATCCAAAACATATCTTTTCACAAACTGTGGTGAACGAATGAAAGAATCTGACGAAACGGTGACAATTATTATTTTTCGTGGGGCACGAGCCAATCCCTGGCGGCTTAAAATTCGCAAGTCCTTTGTGAAACATGGCCTGATTGTGGGCTTGGCCTTATTGCTGATACAGGGAGGGATTGTCACTCATTATGTCTACCAATGGAATCAATTGAGTGAAATGGAAGGCATAAAACAGGAGCTCACGAGTTCACAGGCCAAGACGAGTAATTTTTCTACCGCAGTGGATGGGATGAAAAAACGAATGTTGGTCTTGGAATCGTTGAATCGCAAACTTCAAACCATGTTCGGGTTAGAGCCGGATGCACTCCAGGGCTTACCCTCAGGTCCCCTTGGACAAGGGGGAGAAGAGCTACCCTACGAATTGTTGCAAGAGGAAAATGGTGTGGAGGCTCCTGGATCTATGGAAAAGACAGGGTTGAGGGAAGATGTTTCCCAATCTTTTTTGACCACTGACAGAAAAATAACGGCAATTAATGCTGGGCTCGACTGGTTGAATCAGCAGGCCGAATTGGAAAACCAAATCCTTGAAGGCCTTTCGGCTGTAGCTCAGAAAAAAGCTAAACAGTGGGCGTCAACCCCCTCTATTTGGCCTGTCAAGGGCTCCCTCACCTCACGGTTTGGTCCAAGAGTTTCTCCATTTACGGGGAAAAAGGCCTTACATGGGGGCATTGATATTGGAACCAGAACTGGGACAGCGGTGCATTCTCCGGGAGCTGGGAAAGTTGTCGTTGCCGCGTATGATGGGCGTATGGGAAAATTTATCCGTATTGATCATGGGTATGGGGTTGAGACGACCTATGGTCACTTGTCCAAAATCCACGTGAAGTATGGTAACAAAGTGCAACGTGGTGATTTAATAGGGCTTGTGGGGAGTACGGGACGGTTTTCAACTGGGCCGCACCTTCATTATCAAGTGGCCGTGAATGATAAGGTTGTCGACCCCCTTCAGTATATTCTTGATTAACCCCCAACCCTAAACGGTCTGTTTGAGTTAGGTTCCTGCTTCTCTCCTATTTACTTCATTCACTGACAAGATTCTTAGCAAATCTCTTTTCCCAACAGCTTTCTGGCACAAAAGACCTAAGAAGTTTAAAGGACCAATGGGCCTTCTTTTACTAAGATTGGGCCTTCTTTCGTGTTGAATTGTCGGTGGGCATCGCCTAGATTATTGATTGAAAAAATTGATAAAATCCATATTTTCTGTTAGTTTGAAGTGTTATTAAAATATTTAGTACCCAGTACTAAATGTTTTGTGAACTCACATCGAAAAAGTTAGAGCGTCGGTCAGATTGACTGTGCATTAACTATTGACTGCATTTATTGTCTGCATTAACTAAAGGAGGAGGCTAACTATGAGTCTCGATTATGTAAAATTTTCGCCAGGTTTTGGAAAGTTTATGCCCAAAGAATATCGGGATATGGTTGAGCATGGACCTTTTGGGAAAAAAACTACTGTCTCCCAAGTTGGAACCTTTAAGGAGATCTTAGAAGAACACCCAATGTGTGCCGGGTGCGCGATGACGTTGTTTATTCGCTTAGCCATTATCGCCTTCCCCAATCCGGAGGATACCATTACGGTTGGGACAGCGGGCTGTGGTCGATTGGCAATTTCCCAGGCAGCCATTCCCTTTGTCTATGGGAACTATGGGGATCAAAATGGTGTGGCCAGTGGGTTGTCTCGTGGACTTCGATTACGATTTGGCGATCGTCCTAAAGATGTCGTGGTGATGGCTGGAGATGGTGGAATGGCAGACATTGGCTTTGCTCAAACCTTGCATTCCTGGTTTCGAAAAGAAAAGTTTACGACCATCATGTTAGACAACGAAGTATACGGAAATACAGGTGGGCAAGAGAGTGGAATGACGAATAAAGGCCAAGTACTTAAAATGGCCCCTGTTGGGAAGAAATTTGAAAAGATGGATATGTTAGGGATGGCCAAAGTCGCAGGTTGTGCATACGTGGCCACCGTGGTCCCCAATAATCCGAGAAGGGTAGAAAGTGTCATTAAAAAAGCTGTCTTGATTGCGAGAGAAATTGGTCCCACCTACATCCAAGCCTATACATCCTGTAATATTGAATATGCGATCCCGACAGATCAAGTATTGCAAGATTGTAAGGATGTTGAAAAGGATCGTTATGGATTTCAAGAATATTTAACGGACGATGCAAAAGAGTATTTGGCTGGCCTTTATGGCTATAAAGAATATCTCCGGAAGCCTGCGAAGCCGGAAGCTGCCTTAGCAAAAAGTTAATGACCCAAGCTACAGTATTACTGGAATACGATATCCAAGTCATGATTAGGGAGGTGGAGAATGGCTATTCGATTTAACATTCGCATGGCAGGCGTTGGTGGCCAGGGTGTGGTGACCGGATCCCACATTTTTAGCACGGCGGTTATTAATGCCGGGGGTGAAAGTACCATTGTGCCGTTTTATGGTTCTGAAAAACGAATGGCTCCCGTAGAAAGCTATGTGCGGGTTTCGGATGAGCCCATCTATGAAATTGGAGAAATTACCTTTCCCCACATTCTCATGGTTTTTCATCCGCAGTGCATCACCCATGGAAAGAGCTACACGAATCCTTTTTATTTTGGGTTAAAACAGGATGGAGTTGTTCTGATCAATAGTAATAATCCTATGACTCTTGAGCCTGATCAAGCTGCGGAATTAAAAGACTTAAATGCGAAAATCTATTACCTCCCAGCGACCCAAATGTCGCTAGATGTGGCGGGAATCGATCTGGCCACGAATATGGCTATGGTTGGGGCAATTGCCGCAATCACGGGCCTTTCAAATTTAGAGGCCTGCGGTACGGCTGTGAAAGATCGATTTCTCGGAAAAGGGTTTGTTGTTTCTGGAGGAACTGCCGCATTGGATAGTGTGGTGGAAAGAAAATTCAAGAAAAAGGCAGAGCTGATTGATAAAAATTTAGCGGTGGTCAAGGCTGGATGGGACTATTGTGTGGAAAAGGGTTGGGCGAAGGTTCCAGATTCAACCGCTGCAAGTGCAAGTGCAAGTGCGTAGTGGTTCTGTTGTGAAAGGAGGTTGTCGATGTATTTAGTTGCGAATATTAATCAGGATATCTGTGCGGCCACCAGCTGTAAGTTGTGCACACAATATTGCCCTGAAGCCAATACGATTCAATATGACACAGATATAGGAAAAGATAAGGGGTTTAAGTATGGTTCGGCCTATGTGGCTGTAGACCGTTGTAAAGGCTGTGCCCAATGTGTGTGGGTGTGCGATAACATGGCGAAACATAATGCCATTAAGATGGAAATGATTGACCAGATTGGTGATGCAGCACTCACCCAAAATATTACTTACCATGAAAAAAATACAAAACCGGTCTTAGCAAGTCCGTGGCAGTCTTAATCTCGATCGCTTCCTTGCTGATTGCGTATGTAATTTGAATCGGAGTCCAACGTGGAATTAACGAAAGAACTAGAAGAAGCAATCGTGGCTCCAGGGCCACAAGGGTTCCATCCCCCATCGGCTGCGGAACTTGGCGTACTCACGCCGGACGAAGGGTATGGTCTGAAGTTTGGTCATGTTGTCGCGGAAGAGCAGGCAATGGAAGCCATGGCACGCACAATGTTGACGCGCAAGAATGCAACGATATTCCCTGGTCCGTTGGTATTGTGGAATTGGAATGATCATGCTGCAGATAAGGCTAGGGCTGTATTAGAGCTGGCAGCCCAATTACCCGATGTGCTCGTCATTCCCATGCCGGATTATCGCCCCAAGTACCCTAAGGTTGAACCGGAAGAAGTCATCAACCCGAATCATCCTAATCTGACGATATGGGGGAATAAGATTGAAGCGTGCATTTTCATTGGCGTTCATTGCCATTATGCCAATTTGACCCTCAAGATGATTCGAGCTGGAACCAACTGCTGGACTTCGGCCATCTGTGCGGAACAAGGCCATGAAGATGCCATGTTCACGGTAAGAGATTCTGATGCGCCAAAGATTCGAAGGGTTGTGGCCGTCTTTAAACGGGTACGCGAAGAAATGGGAATTAAATTGCCAGAAAATGGAAATAATGTACGCTTTACCGGGTTACAGTCTAGAGTTCATGATGGCAAGACGCACACGAATCCATTAGATTTTGGGTTGTCAGTTGATCCTGCAAGTGGAAATGCGGCGGCCTTTGGTCATAAGCCCGAACAGATGCAGAGTGAAGCATAGGGTTTGTGTGAAAATTCTACTTTACATAGGGGAGATAAAGCCATGAGTGAAGGTTTAGAAACAGAAGTCAAAACCAATCCCCAGGGTGATCCCATTACGAGTGCTCCGGAAGCACCAAAGGCCGAAAGCGAAAAAGGAAGAAAAGACCCCCATGGGGATGCCAAACGACAGGTGGAAGTTTCTCCTGAATATATGTTTTTTGAGGCTCCTCGTGAACGGGAATTTATTACAGGAAGTGAATGTGCAAAAGAAGCGGTGAGGCGATCAAATGTAGATTTATCCGTGGCCTATCCCATTACCCCGCAAAGTGAAACAT
>JAZFZJ010000065.1:0-10449 GCA_036443915.1 Nitrospirales bacterium | reverse complement strand
GCCCCTGAAGTCGCGCGTCTGATTCGCGAACGCAAGGTTCCACTCATTTCGGATATGTTCGAGGAAGCAAAAAAGGTTGGCCAATTCAAACTGGTCGCCTGTAGTGCGGGACTCGAATATATGGGGGTCGACACTGAAGCGGTGACGAAGGGTGTCGACGAAGTCATGGGACTTCCTGCCATTCTCGCCGCCTGCTCCGGTGCTGAAACCACGTTGTTTATCTGATAATTCAAGCAATTTTCGGTTCACTCCCCCTCCAGTGATACCCTTCTGATTCTTGACAATGTCGGAGATCGGGTGCTAGGTCCTTTCAATGGTTCCGACTATGGAAAAAACCGATGCACCTGGCAAAGTCGCCTCCACCTGGACGGGTGCCGCCCGAGAACAAGCTGTCCAGCGGATGTTTACCGGAATTGCCAGATTTTATGATCTGAACAATTCCCTCCTAAGTTTTGGTCTGCACCATTCCTGGAAACGTACGGCGGTGTCCCATATTCCCTACCGTCCGGGGACACGGGCTCTAGACTTGGGAGCCGGGACCTGTGATTTAGCCATTTTATTGGATCAGCACCTCCAATTTTCTGGGCAAATTCTCGCTGCCGATCTTAACGCGGCGATGTTGCGCGTCGGCCAGCAAAAAGTTCGGGCTCAGAAACTGGCGGGCCGGATTGCCTGTCTTCAGATGAACGCTGAACATCTCACCTTTCCCCAAGACATGTTTGATACGGTGACAGCCGGGTTTTGTATTCGCAATGTGGGGAATCTTCCCCTCGCGCTCCAGGAGATCTATCGGGTGCTGAACCCTGGAGGCCGATTTGTCTGCCTAGAATTTTCTCGGCCGGTTTCCATGGGCTTTCGTAAGCTGTACGATTGGTATTCCTTTCGGTTATTGCCCTGGATTGGGACCATGGTCGCTCGGGATAGTACAGGGGTATATGAATATTTGCCGGCCTCCATTCGAAATTTTCCTGATCAACAACGATTATGTGAAATGCTCAGTGAAGTGGGCTTTCAGACGGTGGAGTATCACAATCTGACCGGTGGCATTGTGGCCATTCATGTGGCGGTGAAATAAGTTCATGAACTCTGTTCTGTATGTCTTCCTGCCTTGCAAAAAAGTCTATCCCACGGGGATTACCTATCTGGCTGATTTTATCCATCGGCGAAGGCCTGATGTTCGCCAGCAGATCTTGGACCTCTCGTTATTTCCTCCCAACCAGCGTCCGGCGAGGTTGCGCGAGACCACGGCTTCGTTTCAGCCGGATCTGGTGTGTTTTTCCTGGCGGGACATCCAAATTTTTTCTCCGCATGAGGGCGATGAGTCACTCGAACATGCCTTTAATTTTTATTATGCCAGTAATCCTCTCAAACGAGTGGTGGCTTCATTTCAGGGCCTTCGCAATTTATACCGCTATTACACCGATATTCGAAATAATCTCTCTTATCCATGGCTCATTCGTAAAGAATTTTCTTCGATACGCATGATGATTGGTGGAGGAGCCTTCACCGCCTTTGCGGATCAACTCATTGAAAAAATTCCGGAAGGGATTGTCGGGATTTTGGGGGAAGGGGAAGATGCCATTCTGAAAGTGTTGAATGGAGAATCCCTTTCAGAAGAGCGATTCATTCTGAAAGAGCAAGGGCGTGTCACCAAAGGCACAAAAAATTCTCCTGCTCTCTTGGATTCACTATCTGTCGACATTCCCTATCTCACCTCCATTTTCCCTCAATACACCGAGTACATTGGCGAATGCATTGGGGTCCAGAGCAAACGAGGCTGTCCATACGATTGTGCATTTTGTTTATATCCGTATATCGAGGGCAAACGGGTACGGTATAGGCCAGCAGAGAATGTGGTTCAGGATATAGCCCAGTATTATCATCAGTGGGGAGCGAGGCGATTTTGGTTTACCGATGCCCAATTTATCACAGGGAAAGAGGCCTATCCCCAATGTACCGAAATTTTAGAACGCATCATCCGAGAGAAACTCGACATTGAATGGTCGGGATATATCAGAACGTCCTTGATCAACGCCCCATTTGCCAAATTAATGGTGGAATCCGGAGTGGGGGATCTGGAAGTCGCGGTGACGGCGGGTTCACAAAAAGTGCTCAACAGCTTGCACATGGGGTTCAAGCTGGAACATCTCTATGATGGGTGCCGACATCTAAAAGAGGCGGGATTCAACGGGCGGGTCATTCTCAATTATTCACTGAATTCACCAGACGAAACGGAAGAGACCCTTCTCCAGAGCATTGAATCCTATAAAATGGTGGCTTCGATTCTTGGTGAAGAACGCGTCTTCCCACTCATGTTCTTCTTAGGCATTCAGCCCAATACTGATTTGGAACAACGGTTATTATCGGAAGGGTATTTATCCAATGGGTATAACCCACTCAGTTTAACTCCGTGGAATATCAAAAAGATGCTGTACAATCCAGCGCCACTTAATACCATTATCGCCAAAGCTTGTTTGGCGGCATGGAGCCGTAAGCATGGCTCACGGGATCCACGGCCCTGGTCAGGCAGTTTGAGCCAAAGTGCCACGCAACAACAAGGCCATGCCTACGCGGATACGAGTCTTTCCAAAGGGTTAGAAGCCAATTCTGGCCGCGACGCTTTGTTGACCTTGGAAACGATTCTTCGTTCTCGGCAATCTTCTGGGAATGAACTGGCTTCTCACTCAGCTCGTCCAAATCCTTCCACGCCTTAATCTTTTAACGTATTCCCCTTTCAACAAAAATAACCCCTTCCCTTGGGTTACTCTCCCTGGTTCAACAGGTCCCCTAGTCCCATCCCATCTAAGAACCCTTTCACATTATCCAACATTTGCTGGGCCTCCTCGTTCGGATCTCCTGAATCTGCTCCAGAAAAAACTTCTTGAGCCGCTTGGGGTTCATTCCCAGTATTACAGACGATACCTTTTCCTGGAACTTTCCTACACTCTCCAGGAAGTATAGTGGTAGACCCTGAGCTGGGCGGGTTTTTAACTTCTTGCGGTGGGGATAATTGAGGATCTTTGGGAAGATCCAAACGCCGTCGATCTCTTCCTCTTTGTAGAGGATCAGCGGATTCCAGCACATAATCTTGAGGGGGGACATATGACACTTTTATAGTTTTAGTGCCGACATATCGCTCTTCCCGGCGAACGTTCCCCTCGGCATCTTCGGTCATTCTAATCAGAGGAAAACGATCAATTTCTTTGAAGGTTTCAAAACCGGTGTTCTTCACGGGAGAATTTTTCATGAGACTTTCCATGAAATCGGACCATCCATGAAATACCTCTTTTGTCCGTTGACCACCCGGTATGTCTTCCCATGCTGCAGCACAGATGCGGCTGACATCCTCGACAAGGCCACTTATCACCTGTTTGTACCACACACATGAGATGCCCTCGGCCTTCCCACGTTTCCCTGTTTTAGTTATTTTGGATGATATTTCTAAAGGGTTTTTGGAAGAAGTATTGGGGACATGTTCCTTGTTATACGCTTCAAGTCTGGCTCGCTCCTCAGGCGACATGTTTGGATCTTGCAGGGCGGTATCCATACTTTCCCTTTGCTTCTGTTTCATCATCCCCATTGCATCCCCAAGGGCTTTGGCAAAATCTTTGTCCGCCCCGGAACCCGGTTCAATGCCTAAATTCTTCATCATTTCTTCTTGATGTTGTTTCATGGCTGCCATGGTTTTGGCGTCAATCACCCCGTACGTTCGCAGAGCGTGATTGAGGGCCGTCATTTTCGGTTGAGGATCCTGACAAAAAATAATTTCATCATTAATAGGATGGGCCTGTGAGGACACAGTGTTAGGGGCAAGTTTATCGGGGGATTGGGCAATACGAACGCAGTTCAAATTGCGGCCGATGGCAATTGAGCCCTCCTGAGACTGACCATTTGAGTAGGTGGTCTTAAAGACATGTTTATATGATGAATCTGCATCTGTGGCCATCACAGGAAGGGGAGTGCACAGGACTAGTACCCAAATCATGATGGAATCTTTCATAAATCAGTCTCCTTTTAAAAGCCTTATCTCGGAATCGGTCTTTTGATTGGTTTGGTTACTTGTTAGGTGAACCCATTCAGGTCCTTTGGCTTTGGAAACACGTCCCCGAAGGTTTTGTCGATTTCCTTCATGAAAGGTTTGGCATCTTTGGGTATAGGTGAAAAGTGTAGCTACTTTGACTGTTTTTCACAAGAATGGTCTTAAGTCCATTCTGTGGGTACCCCAAATTTTCAATGCGACTGTTGAAGACATACAGCATTGGCTGTGGAGGAACTCCAACTTTCACCTGTATCAAAAGGGTAGTGAGACTATGGGTTCGGGGATGGATGCGGGCGAATGCTTTTCGGAAGCTATTAAAAGAGCTTCTATGAAGCCTTCAAAAGCTGAATTCCCAAACAAAGTTGTGGTATTTTGCTTGTGAGAAAATTGCACACTACACATAATCTTGGAGGGGAATATGGGCTATCACATGACGTTGACGACCACACTCGGGCTGTCCTTGGCTCTTCTGTTTGGTATGGGAATGCAGGTGTACGCAGAAGATTCCGGTATGCAGGAAGTTATTGATATCTTCAAATCAGTCACCAAGAATCTTGAAGAAGGCAACTATGCTGTGGCTTCAGCTGATCTTGACTATGGAAACCAGTTATGGAGGGAACAAAAGGGACTGTTATTAGCCGGTTGTATGGTGAAAACTTTCCAGAATTGGAGTAGTGTGGGAGAGGCCTCTATTCAGACGGCTGGAAGCGCGCTCCTGGGTGGGGGAACGACCATTGCACAACAATTTTCCAAAGGAAGTGAAACGGTGAAAGCGGAAATTATTGTTTCTCCTGTGGCGGCAGGGTTAGGTGCTCTCTTGAGTAATCCTGCCCTCTTGGGAGGCGGGAAGGGACGAGTTCGTCGATTCCCAGATGGCGTGACCGCTCACGTGGAGAAAGGAAAAATTACTGCACAAATGGGAAATGCCATGGTGTCCTGGGAAGGAAAAATTTCCCCAGCTGACTTATGGGCGGTGGCAGACAAGAGTATCGATCGTCAATGTGTAAAAGATTTATCCTGATAGTCTTGGCTATGTCAGCGGATAGTCGATGAGCCCCCCCTTCCAGGCCCTTGGGTAGCAGGGTTAGGTGTGGGGGCTTCTGCCCCAATTCGTTATAAAAGCCCACCCAATGATTTGGCCAGGCCTTCCACTAATTTCTCTTCTGCTTCTTCCCATTCAAGATTGACCTGTTCGGCTGTGGAGGCGACGCGAGTTTTGTGGATTTTTTTCCCTTTAGTTGTTTTTTCAGTAAGTTGAATATCAGTCATGATGGTGTACGTAACATCCTTGGTTAACGATCCCGTGATCAATTCCGCAGCACTGGCTAGCAAGCCTCCTGAGACTGCACCAACGGCAGCTCCTGTGCCACCACCCAATCCGTAACCAATGGCTCCACCGGCTGCGGCCCCACCAACCGTAGCCCCATACCCATACCCATAGCCCCTGTGTACAGCTGTCCGCAAGGCGGCGGGATCGACTTCTCCCACATACAGGATATTACACTGATAAATGTAAGCCGCTTCTTTGGCGCTATCGACCAGGGTATATCCCTGTTTACGAACGGCCTGTTTAAGAGCATTGGTAAGGTCGATATCCTTATCTGAGGTATTTTTGACCTGGATAAAGGCTGATTTTTCAATTTGATTATCCAAATCAAGGAAAATGGATTTAGACATCTTGGTTTGGACTTTCAGGTCTTTCTTTTCCAAACCGACTTGGGTTGCCGCGCAACCAATAAGAAATGCGGGAAGAAATACCATAAGGAACAGCGTGATTCTCTGTTTGGTGAACAATACTTTCATACGTTGTCATTCCTTTATGTTATGGGGAAAAGGAACTACTGGTCGTTACTATACCAGGAGATGTATTTTAAAAAAAGATGGTTGGTGGCCCTTTGATGCCCCTTAAAAAAGGAAAGGGAGTTGAGAAAGCAGGCAATGCTACCTGATCGTTTTCCTATGAAGCAATTGGGAAACCAATATTCTCAATGAGTGAGGAAGAAATGCCCCTCTATAAGCGAAGGATCGGTTTTGTATCAATTTCACTAGAGTTACTACTTAATAGAAAATTCCATCGTACCGACGATGTTAATAGCGTGGAGTTCTTGACCAGGTGAGCCATAGAAGATCTTGACCTGATAGTTCCCAGGTTTCCACCCTTCTTCATCTTCAGGCGGAAAAATTTCCAAATACCCAAAGCGCTGATTCATTTCTAATTCGAGGACGTCCTTTCCGATGGGAATATTTGAGACAACTTTTCCATCCTTCATCTCAAACCAGGCGGCCGCGAATTGCCCTGGGGCATCTAAAGGCTGCCCTTCGAATACGATGTAAAAAGTGGTGTTATCTGAAGAAAATTCTGAAACGCCCGGGTCTACCGGTTTCACATAGGCATCTTCAATGGTCATCCAGCCCGGGCGATTAATGGAATCCCAGGGAGTCTCATACCCACGAGCCATCGTGATCCAGGAAAATACGGCTTGTGGGCGTTTCCAGTTGACCTGATCAAAGGCCAAAAATTCTAAAAAGTTGTTTTGGGGAGCAAGGGTGGACTTGCCAAATGGGTCGTCTGCCCAGCTTAGGCTGGTGATCAGAGAGAAGAGGACGATGGCTCCCACGGGGGGAGCTAGCGATACGCCACGAAAAACCGAACGGAATTGTATGTTGATTGGGGTTTTCAGACTGGACATAGTCCACCTCACGGATGGAAAGGCGTACTTTGGGAAATACGTGGTGATCTTTTTTACCTTACTTCACCGGAAAAGCGTTGTGCAATGGAAGAACTGGGCGTTGGTGGGGAAGTCATCAGGGTGTTGAGGACCAAAGATTAGGGTGTTGGAGCAGGGACCCGACCTTTTTCCGCTCCTTGGCGTCGTTCTTCCAAAAGCCCATGGGCAATTTCTTTAATATGCTGCTCTAAAATGAGCCGCAAATGGCTTCCCGGACGATAATCCGCTGGTGCCATAAAATGTACTCGATCTGCATGGTGAGCCAGTTCGAAACATTTTTTGAATGAGCGTCTGGAGTGGTCTTCAGGATTATAGACCGCCACGGCAAAGCCCCCATTTTTTTTCATGAGCGTAAAACAGGGAACATCAGTTGGCCCATCCCCTACATAAATCATATTCGTAAACGGAATAGGACGGGCTTCTTCTGGCATATGATCGTTTACGTCTTGGTGCATGCCCAGAAGTCCTTTATTCACTCGAAAGAGGAATTGGGTTTTCTGTGTATGGCTGATGGTCCGCTTGGGGAAAGTAATATGGCCTTCTTCCTCATCAAATTCACAACCAAAGATTCGTTTGACATACTTCTCAATTCGACTGCCATCCAGAATGGCTTTGAGCCCAGAACTCACAACATAATGTTCCAAACGGATTCCAAACTCTTCATATTCTTCAGGGCTGAACAAGCCATTTAATTCTTCAAAACAATTTGGTACGCCAGGGAAAAATTCCAGATCGGCTCCCATATCTCGTAAAGTCTTGTTCGACAAGGTCCGAATCTGTTCATGCTCAAGCATGCGTTTCATGTAGGCCAGTTCTTGATCGTAACCCTTTTCTTGGATCAACTTCGTACAGCTGTCCCAAAATTCCTTGGGATTAATTCCGGCGTGTTTAAGAATGGTGTGGTCCTGCATGTAATGCGGGCTGAGGGTATGATCAAAGTCATACACAATGGCAATGATATTATGGGGATGATTCATAAAAAATCTCTTGGGTCCTCGGAAAAGGGCTCAATCGCCAACCATTAGGTTGGGATGGCCTGCAGGGCAGTTCGAAGTTCTTGTACCCGAGACAGGAAAATATCGAGGTGAGCTTCCCGCAGGACAGAGTCGTTTTTAAATTTCCACAACCGATGGAACACCGTCTTCAATTCCTTGTTTAAGGTAACCGCCTGTTCATAGGCAGGAGCCCCAGTTTGTTGATCGGAGAAATCACAAAAGGTCCTGTGGAGCGCATGGAATTGATTGTGTAAGTCCTTTAGCCCGGGGGATTCCCCCACTTCGGTCTTTGCCTGTTGCCCGCTGGTTTCCATCATCGCAAGTAAGGTCAATGCCGTTTGTTGGCCAGTGGCACCCTTGGCTTGGTTATAAAATTTTTCCGCTTGCGGGTGGAACAGGCTGGTACAGCCGGAAAAGACTAACAGGCTGGCCAATGCGAACAACACAAAGGTGTGTTTCATGGGCGTGTATCCTGTGTGTTAAAAAATGGCTTTAATGAGTTCCTGAATGCTGTGTTGCATATCGGTGTCGTCGGTGATTGGCCGAGTTATGGCAGCATCGCAGGCACGGTCGGGGAGGACTCCCTGTTGCATTAAGGTTCCCGCGTAAATCAACAGTCTCGTACTAACGCCTTCTTCTAGGCCATGGTTTCTCAGGTTTCTCACTTTTTCTCCCAATTTCACCAAGCGGGTGGCGATATCTCGGGAGACCTGGGCTTCATGCTCCACAATATGCGTTTCGACATCCTTGGGTGGATACCCAAACTCTATGGCCATGAACCGTTGCTTGGTACTTTGCTTTAATTCCTTGAGTACACTTTGGTAGCCAGGGTTGTAGGAGATCACCAGGAGAAATTCATCCACGGCCTGGATAATTTGGCCCTTTTTCTCGATGGGCAAGAAGCGTCGATCGTCACTTAAGGGATGAATCAACACCGTCGTATCTTTGCGCGCTTCCACCACTTCATCCAAATAGACAATGGCCCCATGTTTGACGCCCAATGTGAGTGGGCCGTCCACCCAGACCGTTTCTTCTCCTTTGAGCAAAAAACGCCCGATCAAATCGGAGGCTGTCAGGTCTTCATGGCATGCCACCGTAATGAGGGGACGATTGAGCTGATAGGCCATGTGCTGGACAAACCGGGTTTTCCCGCAGCCCGTTGGTCCTTTCAACATAACGGGAATTCGGTTGGTTGCCCCCACGGTGAATAGCCCGATCTCCCCGTTCACTTCCTTGTAGAACGGTTCCTCGGTCACGCGGAATTGTTCGATGCCAAATTCAAGGCCCTTCATCGTCAATCCTCATAATGAATAGCAAGAGATGTGGATTGGTAACAGGGTATTATACGGGTGTTATTTCAAGGAGAACAACCTTTCGGGAGAGTAGAGGTTTTTTCGAAGAAGCAGCAGCATTGTTGGAAGAGTTTCATAAGGTTGTAGACACCGGTGTTGCCTTGTCTGGTTTGGAGAAGCCGTGCTACCATCGATGGCAATGTAGCTAATAACTGTCAGAATGCTCCACGTCAGTTTGGCTTGCGGTTGGTACCACATACGTAACCCCCCGTTTTCCGCCACTGAAGGACGTTAGAGTGTCAGGTCCGTTCCACATTATTATTCCCACGATTACTCGAAGATTAGTGCCACTCCCCAGGTTTTATCTACCCGGTTCCTCTGAAGAACGGACGCTTTTCGGTGTCTCCTAACCCCTACCCGGCCTTCCGAAAGACCCTGATCGAAGACGGCCTGTTTGTCGCTGGCAAAGAGGACGTCTGGCGAATGGCGTGCCAACCCTTTGTCCTCTCTGCAGGTCAGGCCAAGTTTTTTGAACAGTTGGGCCAACATCTTTTGGCGTTTTATCAGGCGATGAACCGATTGTATATGGAGAGTGTCAAGGGAGCACAGCCAAAATGGGTTCAGGAATATCTAGATATCGGAAAGTCAGAGGACCTGTTGGCGTTTGGCCGGATGAATCGATTCAAAAATCAGGTGCCAGGCGTCATTCGCCCGGATCTGATTCCTACCAATGGTGGCATGGCCTTAACGGAATTGGACTCTGTTCCAGGGGGCATCGGATTAACAGGGAGCCTGAGTCGTATGTATGCTCAGCACGGAGATTCGGTGTGGCCAAGTCCCAATGCCTTGGTGGAGGGGCTTTCGCACATGTTAACTGGGCTACTTCAAGGGCAACCCGCGAGTGTGGCCATTGTGGTATCCGATGAAGCCGATGCCTATCGTTCAGAAATGCAGTGGGTAGCAACCCAACTGGTTCAAGAAGGATGGAAAGCCTACTGCGTGCATCCTCGTGATATCCGGTTTACCGAAGAAGGTCTTTTGGTCAATCACGAGGGGAAAGACCATCCGGTATCGGGGCTTTATCGGTTTTTCGAGTTATTTGATTTGAAAAACATTCCCAAAGGGGAATTGATCATGTACAGTGCAAAAAAAGGCCGGGTCGTGGTGACTCCTCCGTATAAGCCCTGGCTGGAGGAAAAGCTAGCCTTAGCCTTGTTTCACCATCCGATGCTAGAAGCCTTTTGGGAGAAAGCTCTCCCCACAGAAACGATGGAGTGTCTCCGGGGCCTCATTCCTCCCACATGGATTTTGGATCCCAGACCCCTTCCGCCCATGGCGGTGATCCCAGGTTTACGCCATGGCAATCGAGCCGTTTCAGGTTGGGATTGGTTAGG
>JAZFZJ010000064.1:0-3124 GCA_036443915.1 Nitrospirales bacterium | reverse complement strand
ATTTTCCTAAAGGTATAAGGGCGTACTAGCAGTGAGAACGCACCAATGCATAAAGGGACAAAAAAGATCCAGGAACTTCTGAAAAATCTTGTTTCAAGATCCGCATGTTTAGGTAGTTAGGGTGTGTGTGAAAAAAATCCAAAAAAGAGGATTCCTCCCGACCAGTAATTGAACATGGGCATGAAGGGTTGGTATAGCAGGGTATTCTTGGAGTTCAAGCTTTCTCCATAATGTAGCTTGGGGGAATGATTACGACTAGGCCTGAGTTATGTGAAGGCATCATTGGCATCAGATATCCGTGGTTGGAAGTGAGATAATGAAGGAAATTAGATTTTGGTCCGTTCTGCTTGTTATGGGTTTCAAATCTTGAGCACACCGAGAATATTGGAAAAATCGTCGGTCCATACCTGTGTATCTCAAGTCAGATGACCATAAGCATGTAACCCTAAAAAAAGTTACCTATCCCATCATGCAATGATGGCAGCTTTTCGTAGCCTTCTGGACTCCGAACCTGGGCGTATGATGACAATATATTCTTCCAGGAATCGCGTCTTCTTCATGTTGGCCCGCCTCAGGTTGGGGGAAAATTACATAGTCCTAGTCAGTAATTCTGGGAAGACTCCACTATCCGGTAGTTAGAAATTCTTGAGCGTTTCCATGGACGGAGTGATAGAGGCGTCGCTCATACCAACTATTGGTAATCAGTAGCCGAAGGCCCTAAAAATAGGGCCTTTTTAAGCGGGTTGGAAAAACTACTTGAATTCAAGTACCGAATTCAACTAGGGCTTAAAAATTTACCCTAATCGAATACCTTGATGGGCAGGGATTTCAGGAATTAATTGGAATGGTGTTTGGACTGAACGCCAAGTTTCGCCTCGTTGCTCGATTAAGGAATCTCGGATGGGTCCTAACCACTGGTCTGCTTTCTCAAGGTAGGTGATTTGATAAGGATCAATACCCATGATGCGGCAGCAAATGGCATCTACCGCGGGAAAATTTTTCCCCATGACAATTACCCCCGAATTGATAGGCGTTCCCATGATTGGGCCATCACCTTCCATCCCTGTGATTCCATCAATAATGGCGAAATGAGGCTTAAGGGTGGCGTTGATGTCCAAAATGGATTTTACAATTCCCTGGTGGTGTAAGACATTTTTGGGCCATCCATAATAGATGCCAGGCATGACCCCGAACAAATTTTTCATGGACAATGTGGCTCCTGTCCAATGATGTGTTTTCATCTTGGCTAGGGATACGATCCAGTCGATTTCTTGAAACAATCGAGGAAATGTGAGTGTGGCTAAATCCGTATAGCCCCCCGCATTGGGAACGGTCCAGCCGTCTATGGTGTTTAAATCTTGAAAGGGAATTCGGTCTTCATACAGGACATCGGCCAACCCTGAGTCTTCTAGGACCAAAAGGGTGTCATGCCGGTGCCCTGGGCCTTCTGCGACGACTACCGAGGCCGCGCCTAGTGATAGAAAGGCTTCCGCCGCCCCACGCACCACCAGCGGATGGGTGTTGATATGGGCGCTAAATTTATGGGGTTCAACCAAATTGGGTTTTAACAGGATACGTTTTCCTTTTACTGCAGACTTTTGGATTCCTAGTTCAGTAAGGCCATTCCGCATTAATCCTGCCAGCTCCCCTTGATAGTCAGAGGCTTTCCCAATAAAGGTTTGTGCCGTCAATGAAGGGCCCTGGAGCCAATGGAGCAGAGAAAACCCTGAAAGGGCGAGTCCCCCTCCAATGGCAGATGCCAAAAGAAAATCTCGTCGCGAGATCCCGGATTGTTCGGTTTGGTGAAGCAGAGCAGACATGTTAGGCGCAGGATTCCAGTTGGGGTAAAGATGCTGTGGGAGAGTGAGGCAGTTCGAACAAAGACTGCAGGCCACCTGTGGCGTTGTCTGCACAGAAGAGCAATGCCAAAGTTGGCACTGAAAAGGGTCCGTAGCGTTGTTGCAGATCAAGGCTCGCCAAGATCAGCTCTTCAGAATTTGATGGTCTCAGTCCCCAAGCTCCCAAGCCCAACAAGGCCCATCCAAGCGAAATTGGGGTGTGAAGTGTGGGGAGTTCTTTGAGTAGATAATCAAGACTACGTTCCACGGATGTGAGATCGGTGCCGTTTGCCAATGCCTGCAGGGCGACTCCCGTGCATTCTGGAAGGGGATGGAGTTCTTTCCCAAACACAAACGTGTTCCCATAATTCCAACCGCCATGGGGAAGTTGTCGATCGAGGATCATAGATTTTCCTTCTTCTACTCTGGCATGGGTGCCTAGATCCGCCACTTTTAAGGCAAGAATGGCCATTCCGGTTGGAATGACCCAACTATGTGTATCTGCAATCCATGGCCATCCAAGAATTGATGGATCATGCCCCATGTCAGAAGTGTTCGATTGTTTGAAATGATATCCGGTAAAATTCATGAGAAAGCGACTGGAGAGGTCTTCAGGATGACGATAATTGACGGAGCTGTGCCAAGCAAGGATGGCGAGAGGCGTAGGCCAAGAAGCTTCTGGATGGCTATGGGAAATGCACACACGACCCATAGTGTCCTGTTGTGTATGAAGATACGCCCGTCCTTGCTCACATTTGAATTTATACGTGTCGAGAACCGAAAGTGCCATAACTGCCCATGCCGTAGAATCCGAACGAGCCTCCGCTCCAATTCGGTGAGGAAAGCCTCCATTCGATAATTGAAGCTGGCTAATGGTTTCGGGGATCGTGGGGTGGGCAATCGGTTCTCTTGGAGGCATGATTTTTACGCTGACGGGCTTTGTCTCTAGGTCATAGATCTGGAGCTGGATTCCAATAAATTTTTTTTCGGTTAATCCTTCAACATTCTTAAAAAACAGCTTTCAATCCCGGTGGTATACAGCGGGGGTGCCTTATGAGAACTATAAATTCGTGATCCTTTGGATATTCCTTTGCTTGCGCCGGAACAACTTTATTGAAAAAATCTTGCCTGGGTGATCATTATTCCTGGTGATCATGGGTCGGAGATTTCGATGACAGAACCAACTATTCAAATGGGACGATACATTAATGCTTTTGGGAATAGGGCTTCTCATCATTATGGAGATGTCTTGTTCGTAGGGGATGATCTATTGAGACCAGCCAATG
>JAZFZJ010000063.1:0-4862 GCA_036443915.1 Nitrospirales bacterium | reverse complement strand
TAGAGAAATCCCCCTTTCGTAGACTACATCTCTACAATGAAGAGAGGGGTCTATGAATAAACATTTTTACCATCCAAGCGAGGGAGATTTATCTTCTCGGCATATCTGTTGGTGGTTAACCTTCCTTTCTGGGATTATCCTGTGCTTATGGAGATAATACTCGCTTGGCTATGGCAAATAGTTATCCTGGTGTTCTTGGTCCTCACGGGATACGTTTTGAAAGGACGTAGGAGCAATCGTTTTTCACCTGCTCGTTATCGCTCCAGTGATCCCCTCCTTCCCGATCGCCTGGGGTTATTACGAAAGAGGATACGCCGGTCTTCGTTCAACCGCTTTATCTCTCACACCTAATCCCTGCATCATCTCCCCTGGCAGCTTTCCCGGACGGGCAAAAACTCCATTCTAGTCTTCCTTGCATTGCCCGATATCAATTTCCTCCACAGAATTTTATGGAAAATTTGATGGTTTTTTCATGATGTGGTTAGCACAACTGCAAATTTTTCATGCCTATCAGGAAAGTGCACACACTGCCCTTCTGTGGTATAACCAGGCCCTTCTTTCTCTTTTTCTCCTGACAGGAGGTGCTTGGTGGCCTACGAATTTTTTACGGCAGAACGGTTTTTTACGGAAATCACTACGGAGGCGGCAGCCCGCGCTCTGCTGTGGCGCAGTCGCTTTCAGGGCAAGGAGTTTCACTGCCCACATTGTCACGCCGAGAAGTATTATGTCCTGGCGACGCGGCCCGAAGTCCGCACCTGCAAAGGCTGTCGGCGGCAACTCCGTCTTCGAGTTGGAACGATCTTTGAAGCCTCGAAGACGCCTCTGCTCCTCTGGGTGAAGGCCTTGTTCTATGTCATGCAAGGTAAACGGGGCATGTCGGCCCAGGAACTCCAGCGGCATTTGGGGCTGAAATCCTACGGTCGCGTGTGGGGCATGCTCCAGAAAATCCGTGCCGCCTTGCAACACCGGGACGCCGGCTATGACGTGGGGGATGGGGTTATTGAACTGGATGCCGGCACATTTGGACGACGGGCCACCAGCAATCAATGCGACATCCTCGTGGCGATTGAGACCAAGACCTGGGTGGATGCCAAAGGCCGTGAGCGCAGTCGGGCGGGCTTTGCCAAGGTCCTGGTCGGCAAGGAAACGAAGGCTCACGCGCAACAGCTGGTAGACTCCGGCGTGCGAGCGGGCGCCATGGTCAATACTGATGGGAGTTGGAGCTTCCGCAACATGACAGGAGTAGACGTCGACTATCAAGTGGTTTCGGGGGATCGAGAGGCGTGTGAACGGTGGCTGCCGTGGGTCCATAAGTTTATTTCGAATGCGAAAGCGTGGATCAATGGGACGCACCATGGGGTGAAAGGCAAGCACATGGGGCGGTACGTGGGAGAGTATACCTATCGCTTTAACCGCCGCCATGATGTGCCCCGTTTATTTCATCGCGCCCTGGTGGCATGTGCGTTGGCCCCACCTATAAAGCTGTGTGCACTTTGCTGATAGGCATTCTTTTTTGAGACTTCCCCTTCATTCTCTCATCATTTTCTCCGAAAAGGTACAGGGAAGGGTTTCTGGTAGATAGGGGTTCAAATGAAAAGAAGGACAGAACCTCAACTCTAGCTGAAAGGATCAAGGCCCTATTTTTAGCTATAAATCAACATAGCCCATCATTAGAAGTCCTATTGGTATGCCATTCGTTCCCTTACAACCCTGTGCTCTTCGCCTCGGATTATTCATCAAAATTGATGGATCCTGGTTTAGCCATCCATTCCCCACGAACACGTTTAAAATCAAATCTTCCAAAGATTTAGAAACCCTCCGGGGGTTAACCAACATCACCTTATTCTTCGACCCTGGCCGTTCGGATCCTGAATCGGTTCAATCTGAACAGCCAGCATCGCTTGTCCCCGAACCCGAACTTGAACCAAACCCAGACCCCGTCTCTTCTTCCTTGCAGGAACCTGATCCTCCTGAGAAGAAAATTCACGAAGACCCCATTCAACGAAAAGTTGTTCAATTTGAAGCATTTCGGACGTATCAAGAACATCTGCAAAATGTTGGTAGTCAATTCCAAGAGGTCGTCCAAGAAGGCAAACACATGCTTCAAGACGTCATCTCAGGTCGTCCTCGCGGAATTCGCACTGCCCAGAAAATCGTGGGAAATCTCTGCGATATTTTAGAAGAGACTGAAAACTCCAGAGCCCTGCTTAATTTGATAGGGTCCAACGAAACCGACGAGGAATTTTTTCTGCACGCACTTAATGTGTGTTCGCTATCTCTGATGATTGGACAAGACTTAGGTTTGGGACGAGAAGACAAGGAGAAGCTGGCTTTAGGGGCCTTGTTTCATGATGTCGGCGAACTCAAATATCCCGCAGAAAAGTTGTTGCGTAAAGGATTCATGCCTCCCAGCGAACTGAAAGCTTTTATAGGTACCCATCCCAAATATGGGGCCGAGATGGTGGAGAAACTGCCGAATTTTCCCTTTGAAGCCCTTGAGGTCATTCATCAACACCATGAACGCCTCAATGGATCAGGCTATCCTTCCGGAAAGAAAGACGAACAAATTAGCAAGTTTGCCAAAATTGTCATGGTCGTTGATGAGTATGACGAATTGTGTCATCACCCAGATCCTGCCAGATCGCTTATTCCTTCCGAGGCATTGTCCTACTTGTATGTGAAATGCCGTCATACCCTCTGGAATGAGGCGGTAATTTCATTGGTCAAGCAATTGGGTGTCTACCCACCTGGCTCACTGGTTCACTTGAGCAATCAAAAGGTGGGAATCGTGACCAGCGTGAACATGGATAAACGTTTGCGTCCTATCATCTTGGTGTATGATGAACAGCAATCCCCAGAGGAGCCAATTATTCTTAATCTGGCTGAAGAGGACGAGTCGTTAAGCATCGTCCAAGCTATTCGCCCCTCGGAGCTCGCACTAAAAATTCGAGAATGCCTCAACCCTCGTCGTATTATTAGTTACTTCCCCTCCACCGCTCCTAGCGAACCGGTGGTAGATCATTTACATTCTCTCGCCCAGTCAACTTGAACACCTTCCCTATTCTCATTTCCTCTCTTATGCCCTCATGACCCTCACCATAACCTTGTGAGAGGGGTCGGAATAACAGATTTCACCAAGAAGAGCTTTTGGGCCCCTTAAGAGATTCTATGATAGCGGCAAGAGGAGAAAGGGCGTATCAAAGAAGCAGGTAAGAGAGGTGTTTGATGAGGAGGGAAAGGGCTTAGGATGGAGAAGAGAAACCTAAGATATGTCGCAACCACCCCTTCCATGTTTTCTCCCGTTTCATAGGCACTTCCCGGTCAGGATACTCCACCCAGAGTTCCTGATTCCCCAAATATTGTTCTCCTTGAAAAATACGTTGCGTTCGCAATTGGGTATATCCACGATCCTGCAAGACCTGAATGAGCCGTTGGAGGGCCGTCTCTTCCATGGAAACTGGGGCAACTTCAACCAGCAATAGCTCATACTGAAGACGTGCTTGATACCCATTCTCACAGCACATCACCTGCGCTTGCCGACTAAATCCGCGATCTCGATCATCAAGCCCGGCCACATGATACACGTTCGTCAAAGGGGATGGAGGCTCCATGGCAATCCAAACGCGTCAACGTTCCAAATGCGCGATCAGGAAATATTTCACAGATTGCAATTCCATACCTCGAGAATATTTTGATTTTTCCGACTCGGTCCTTCACACACCACCTGATCTCTATTACCATGATATCTATATTGGGGGTTTGGAAAAAGAGCTTTTCCCTCTTTCGTCTTTTTGACGCTTTCCTTGCCTTAGAGAGTCTCTCTATAATAGATACTTATCTAAGACAACCCCTCCCGTCAAAGGCAAATCCCATCACCCAGAAAGGTCTTTAGCATGAGGAACATCATGCCATTGAGTAATAGAACCGATCGCCCATTTTCAATGAAAGGGAAAATGAGCCCATGATCCAACGTATCTCGCGAGCCCTTGTACATAATTTTCTCAACACAACTCCAACCTGGTACAAACTCACCATTTTGGGGTTTCTGCTCATCAACCCTCTTTTGTTAGTGGGTGTTGGCCCTTTTGTAACAGGATGGGTGCTCATTCTCCAATTCATATTTACTCTGGCCATGGCGTTAAAAAGCTATCCTCTCCAACCTGGAGGCTTGCTGGCTATTGAAGCGGTCATCTTAGGCCTGACGACGCCCGCCATGGTCTACCATGAAACCCTCAATAATTTCCAGGTGATCTTGCTACTCATGTTTATGGTGGCAGGCATTTATTTCATGAAGGATCTCTTGCTATTTCTGTTCACAAAAATTCTCATAGAGGTCCGTTCAAAACTTTGGCTGGGGTTTTTGTTCTCAGCCATGAGTGCGTTTCTATCCGCTTTCCTAGACGCTCTAACGGTTACCGCCGTCCTCATTGCCGTTGGGATAGGATTTTATAGTATCTATCATCGAGTGGCCTCCGGAAATTCATCTCGTTCCTCCCATGACCATACCAGCGACCAAGATGTACAACAACTGCATCGGGAAGATTTGGTGAACTTTCGTGGGTTCCTTCGCAATCTTCTGATGCATGGAGCGGTGGGCACGGCTTTGGGTGGTGTCTGCACACTTGTCGGTGAACCACAAAACTTGCTGATCGCTGACAAAGCCGGATGGGAATTTATGGAATTCTTTTTCCGTATGGCTCCGGTGACGATTCCTGTCCTTCTTGTGGGTTGGGGCACCTGTTTGGTGGTCGAGAAAATGAAGTGGTTCGATTATGGGTATCCGCTCCCTGAACCAGTTCGAGAAATTCTTGTTGAATTTGCAACGAACCAAGTGGCTCGACGAAACTCTGAAGATTCCGCTC
>JAZFZJ010000062.1:0-9309 GCA_036443915.1 Nitrospirales bacterium | reverse complement strand
CAACGCCGTTTTGGAGGAAAGTCCAGGGATTAGGGGGACTTGTTCATTAGTTTAACACCCTTCCTTCGACATCGCCCTCCTAATCTAATTGATAATTCATGTTTTTCAATGGCTTACAATGCCAATGACCAATCCACTAAATCTGTGGACAACGTTGTGTGTAACCCTTCACCTAATGGCAGGGTCTCACCATTCATAGCTGGATCATCACTTTGCCTAATTTTTAAGCATTGTGCTATTAAAAAATAATCATACAAAATCTATGGTGAGAGTATTCCCCAAGGCACATTACGTATGGTAAGAATAATATGCACTTAAAACCATTAGTGTTGCAATTGCACTATAGGGAAAGAATTATGGAATTTTCCCATTTTGTTCCCAAGGATTTGTCCTCAATGAAAAACAATCCTGCTCCAATCAAGCGACGCGTTCTCATCGTAGATGATGAACCCGCTGTTCGACAAACAGTTCGGGGTGTCTTGGAGTCCTCAGGGTTTGAATGCGCGGAATCAGAAAATGGCGCTGGTGCACTGGCATGGTTAGAGGAGAATCATACCGATGTCATCATTGCCGACTACGAAATGCCCATCATGAGTGGCCTCAAATTACTGGAACGAGTCAAACGCACGCTTAATGGGAAAACACCCCGCGTGATCATGCTGAGTGGAGTGATCCAAGACCACGAGAAACACAAAGCTATCGATCTTGGCGCATTCGCCATCATTGACAAACCGTGTAATTTCCGCGAACTCGTCGTGAAGGTGAACGAGGCCATCGACCCCTAACTCCTCTCCCGCCACCCTCCAACAGAATGTGGGGAATTGTTCCTATTAGGGGCATTCCTCCCCTGCCACCTCAGAATACTGGAATAGATAATAGGAGGATGCCGAAGCGCAGTAAGGGACCTTGCTCTTCCTGCAAATTTCCTCCATACAATTCGAACTAGTTGACTGTAGCTAAAACAAGTGGCAGTCGGTTCCAGGACTCCCCTGCATCGTCACTTCGATATAAACCACCACCATTCGTACCTGCGTATAGGGTCTTGGGATCACGAGGACTGATTTTCAGACTGCGAATACTGGTAGCCTCCAATCCATGTTGTTTGCGTTGCCAGGTAGATCCGGCATCTTCGCTTTTTTGCAATCCGTTACTCGTCGCCAAATAGACAGTAGAAGGTTTGGTCTGATCCAACTGAATCGCGCTCACATACGCGTTTTCCATGCTTCCTTCAATCTTTTTCCAGTGTTCCCCTTGATCATGGGAATGAAACAGTCCCTTTGTGGTTCCAGCATACACCAGGTCACTATTGTTAGGGTCGATCATCAGATTATTGACCCCCAAGGCCATCGACGCCATTTTGGCATCTGAAGCCACCATGCCAGTGGATTTTTTCTCCCAACTCTCGGTGGCATCCATCGTGCGATACACTCCTCCGGTTGTCCCTGCATACAACACATTCGGTCGTTGAGGATCCACGGCCAAGGACACGATAAAATTCACCTCTGTCATCCCTTGCATTCGTTCTGTCCAGTTTCGGCCCCCATCCATACTCCGAAACACGCCGAC
This sequence comes from Nitrospirales bacterium, assembly GCA_036443915.1. GTDB lineage: Bacteria > Nitrospirota > Nitrospiria > Nitrospirales > UBA8639 > Nitrospira_E. Next base: position 7,743 of record JAZFZJ010000062.1, on the reverse strand, counting down.
TGTTGTAGCGGCATATACCATCTCCGTCCCACGGGGATTAAACACGATCTGATTCACAATGGCCGAAATGGTGCCCTTTTGAATACCGGCATTGAAGTGATGCCATGTTCTTCCACCATCAGGACTTTTGTATGTTCCATCACCCATGGTTCCAGCAAAGATCGTGGCTGGCAGGTTGGGATCGATCGCAAGACTTATGACCCGAGTCCGCGTTAATTCCCCGCCCAATCGCTTCCACGTGACCCCGGTATCGTTGGACTTGTACACCGCTTCATCTGTGGCCACATACACAATATTCGGCTTGGTTGGATGTAAGACAATCGATACGATCGTGTCGCTGCGTTGCCCACATGCCGTTAATCCCCATAACACAGAAAAGAAGATCCAGGTTGCCTTAAGCATCGTTGGCATGTCGTTCATTTGGGGATGCCGCGTGAAGAATCACTACTGAGAAGGGCGGTAGGGCTCTGCATATCCAGTGAGTTCCACATATCCCTGTCCACGAATAGGCTGCCCCTTCCACACGCCAGACACCTTCACAGCCCCCTCCCAATAGATAATGTTGGTACTTCGTGTGGTGACAAGTTCTTGACTCGCCAGTCGTGGAACAATCGCCAGCTCAATATTTTCAGAAGGAATTGCGAACGTCCATTCACTGGGATAGTGCGCACCACTGGCGGGGCTGGTCCAATGTTTTTGAACAGTGACCTGCATATCCTCTAGTGAAAGGGGTTTCGAAGACCCATCAGGTAATACAAGGGTCCCGCTGGAAGCTGGATCAAACGTTCCATCCGCCCGGCGAAGCCCATAGGCCATGATGTCATGATCATTTTCAAGTTGCAGACTAAACCAATCCCATCCTATGAGACCTTCAGCGAGATCAGCAGAACCGAACTCATGATCCATCCAACTCAACCCCTCCACGGCCATTGACGTCCCATCGACCTCGACAGAACCAGCCGTCTGCAATCGAGTCAGGGAGTAATAGTGTGAAGTGTGTTCAGCTCGTTGCCCCTTTTTGCTCACTCCGTTCGTCCCATGAATAACAGGAGGTTTGCGCACCTCGAGAGTTAGATCAATGGAAAAGGTTTCGGCCTGTGCCAGAAGATGAAATTTTTGATGATCAGGCTCCACTGCCCTGACTGACCACCGGTCAATCCACACATCCAAGACATCGGCTTGAGCCCCAGCCTTTTTTATGCCAGCCCGACTCACTTTTTCTGCAAACTGAAATTCTTCTGCGGCCTCATCTGTCAAAGCCAAATGTGCAAAATACAAATGCCGTATAGCCCAAGCCGAGGGATTGTTCCAGACATCCGGGGAATCAATCCCACGCCTGAAAAATGTCAACTCGTAACCAAATCGTCGTCCATCAACTGCCAAGAGATGCCCCGTAAAATACCACCACTCGGTCTGAAATTGTTCATGGCTGCCGTGATCACGAGGGAACGCATACTCATACCCAGGTCGCGCAGGAGAAAATCGAGGAGTTGAAAAGGGAATCTCTCCTGCGTATCCATCCAACCTTCCAAGCACACCCATCAGGGCCAGAAGCCACACCCCCAAACAAAGGCATTTCTTCCCAAGCCTTGGTGGCTGCCTTGTCATCATGGCCGAAATGGGCTTGCCCTCTTGCATATTTTTGGTTATACCACGATGTCTAATAGCGCATAAACCCCTTGCCCCACAACCAGTTTCTCAATTTGAAGAAGCCTTTTCCACTATCTCATGACGTTGACTTTCTCGAAAATCCTCGGCTATCGTACCGCATGTCACTGGATTGTTCTTCAGCCAAAGCCGATAAATTTCCCATTCCAGACGTCATTCCCATTTTTCCACTTCCCACGGTGGTGTTTTTCCCAGAAACCTATTTGCCTCTGCACATCTTTGAACCCCGATATAAGGAAATGGTGCAAGATATTTCCACTCAAGGACAGTGTATTGGTATGGCATTGCTCAAAGACGGCGGGGAAGAACAGAATACTGAGGCGCCTCCCATTCATCTGCTGGGATGTGTCGGACGAATTATCAGCTCCCATGGACTCTCTGATGGTCGCTTCAACATTGTCCTCCAGGGGCTGCATCGATGCCTCTATGAAGAGGAAGTCGTCTCAACCCCATACCGGCAAGCCCGAATTCTTCGCTGTTCCCATAAGGACCCTTTCTCCTTGGACTTTGAGACCCGAAACCAATTGGAGCAGGTGACCCAGGAGTATCTTTCCTGGAAAAAAGCCCATGAGTTGAGTCAGGTGATTGCTTCTGGCAAACTGACTGATTCTATTCTTGTGCATAACCTTTCAGCCGGCCTTGATTTGTCTCCCGTGGAAAAACAATTTTTACTCGAATCCGACCATCTCACCCAACAAGCTCGCCGCCTCATTGATCTAATCCGGTTTAAACTCCCAGATTCATATATGGCGCAAGGATAACGGGTATGTCCGCTCCCATCGCCATTGAAATTACCGAGCTGAGTAAATCCTATGATGGCGTCAACGCCGTCCGGAATCTGTCTTTAACGGTACAGCAAGGGGAAATCTTTGGGCTTTTAGGACCCAATGGAGCAGGGAAAACCACCACCCTCAGGATCTTGATTACGACACTGAAGCCTTCCTCGGGCAGGGCCATCATTTTTGGCCACGATGTCGAAAAAGAGCCCGATACCGTTCGACGGCTCATTGGGTATGTCCCACAGGAACGAGCTATTGACCGGTTTCTGACTGGCCGAGAGCATTTGAATTTGCTCGCAGATTTGTATCATTTAACCAAAGACGAAGCCCTCACCCGCATCGGGAAATTGTTGAAACTGGTAGGCCTTGAAGAACATGCTGATCGGGTCGCAAAAGGATACTCTGGTGGGATGAAGCGCAAACTGGATATTGCCTGTGGGTTACTCCCTAATCCGAAAGTCCTTTTTTTGGACGAACCTACGCTAGGACTCGACATCCAAAGTCGCCTCAATATTTGGGAATATGTCCGGCAATTACGTCAACAAGGCATGACGATCGTGATGACGACCAATTATTTGGACGAAGCCGATCAATTATGCGATCGGTTAGCCATTATTGACCAAGGCGAAATTCGCGCCATTGGTTCACCAAAAGATTTAAAAGCTAGTTTGGGGGGGGATGGGGTATGGCTTACACTTGGAGACTTCACCCCTCAATTGGCGGAAACCCTATCGACCACCCTTAAGGCATTGCCCTTTGTGCGAGCCATTCGTCCCACATCGCAAGGACTGGACATTCGTGTCGATGCTCCGGAGAAAGCCCTTCCTGCTATTCTGGAAACTACCTATCGAGTCGGATGCCGGTTGGACGGAATCGAATATCATCGGCCCCGGTTGGACGATGTCTTTGTCGCCCATACAGGCAGGTCCCTTAAGGACGAACCACCTGAGCCTACCGCCTAAGACCCTGTAGATTCACACCGATTTCGAAAGGTTCATACATGAATGAGCAAATTCAAGAAGTCCTAGCCTTGACCAACCGATGGGTCAAGCGATTGAGCCGTGAAAAGTTCAGTATGCTGTTCACCCTGGTACAGCCTATGCTTTTTTGGCTGATCTTTTTTGGCAATCTGTTTGAGCGAGCAGCCAACGTACAGATAGTTCAAGCTCCCAACTACATGAGTTTCCTGGCCGGCGGCGTTGTGGTGATGACGGTGCTCAATAATGGGTTAGCTGGTGGGGTAGACCTGCTCTTCGATAAAGAAAATGGGTTCCTTGAACGATTGATGGCCACGCCCATCCGACGAACGTCTGTCATTCTCAGCCGATTTCTCTTTGTGATGGTGATCACCGCCTTGCAGATCTTGGTCATCCTGGGAGTGGCCTTTCTCTTTGGAGTAAGCCCCCAGACCGGAATATTAGGCATCGCCGTTATTTTAATAATTGGTATGTTCTTTGGGGTCGGACTCACTGCCATTTCTATGGCTATGGCCTTTTCAGCGAAAAGCCATGGCGACTTTTTTTCGGTGTTGGGCTTTTTATCTCTCCCGATGATTTTTCTCAGTTCAGCACTGGTTCCCCTAGAGGCCATGCCAGGCTGGATGAAAACGCTGGCCTTTTTTAACCCGATGACTTGGGTGATCGATGCCGTCCGTCCCTTGATCCTCTCCGGGTGGAGCGAGGCCCTCCCTCAAGTTGCGATAGCTTTCGGAGTCCTGATCGTATTCGACGCCTTATGTCTCTACGGAGGAGCCCGCGCATTCAAACGTACAATCGGGTAACAACCATCTTCAACCCTCTTCTAATCATGCATATCGGAGGGAAGCACCGATTTTTCTTTCAAAGGGGTCCCCGCGATTACTTCTCGCGGATTATCGCAGTGAATCCCCCATCTGATTCAAAAATGCAAGCCCTTCTTCGTTTGCTCTCCGACCCAAACGAACAAGTAGCCCAAACCATCCAACACGAATTCGTACGCTTCGGTCCCTCTGCCCTACCTTTTCTGGAACAGGCCCGTGAGAAAGATTCCACTTTAGAACCGCGAGTGGCTTATGTGAAAGATGAAATCCGTTTTGAGCAACTCAAAGAGGAATTCCAAACCTTTGTCACTCATTGTGCTCGTCAAATGGATTGGGAGCAGGGCGCCTTTCTCATCGCTAAATTATCCAAGCCAGACTTACACATTCCTCATTATGTCGAGAGCCTCCATCACCTAGCTGAGGAATTTCGAGGGAAATGGCTTGCCCCGGCTTCTCCGCCTGGAAAAGCCGCACGACTTTTGAACACGTTTCTCTTTAAAGACAAGGGATTTTCGGGAAACAGAATCCACTATTACGATCCGGACAACAGCTACCTGCATCATGTCATTGAAACCCGACAAGGTATTCCCATCACCTTATCGGCTATTTATGTCTTTGTGGGGAATCGACTTGACCTACCATTGGTTGGTGTGGGCCTACCCGGACATTTTTTGGTAAAGGTTGAGGGAGAGTCCCCGGCGCAATTTGTGGATTGCTTCAATGGGGGGACGGTATTGCGAGAACAGGACTGCGAACAATACATCACAGCGTCCGGCTTTGACTACCATCCTCAATTTTTGGAAAAAATTTCAACCAAACAGATTCTTACCCGCATGCTCAGAAACCTGCTAAGTATTTATGAACGAGAGGAACACGATTGCATGGCTAGACGAGTTCAGACCCTGCTAGATGTATTCGAACAACATTCAAAAGACCTTGAACCGTCCCAATAACACTCTGGGCCCAAATCCTTTTACCCCACTTCTCTATACTTCCAGTGACAATAAATCTTTTCCTTTGAGGATTGCGCCTGAGAAAATCCGCTTGGCTTGCTTGACGACATTTGACCGGTCAGCGGCTTGATAGAAATGTGAGAGCACGAGGCGCTTCACCCCAGCCTCCTCTGCCACCCTTCCACAGTCCTCTGCATGCATATGAGCCTCGCCTGGTTGCTGAGATGAAAATGAGCAATCCAAAATAGCGAGATCGGCACCTTGGCACAACTTGATCAGATTAGAAGAAGCCACGGCATCCCCCGAAAACACTGCGGATCGCCCCTGATAATCCAAACGATACCCCAAACAGATTTGTTGGTCAGAATGGGTCATAGGTAATGGCGTGACCTTCGTATGGCCAATGGAAAAGGACCGGCGTTCGACCTCTTTCAACGTCACTCGAAAAGGGGCATCAGAAAAATTGGGAAAGGTTTGAAAAATTGTCCGAAATATTCGTTTGGTCCCAGGAGGACCATAAATGGTGAGATTGGGACGAACGAGGTCAAATTTTGAACGGCAAATGGCGTCAAAGAAAAAGGGAATAAAATCTGAGAAATGATCGGCATGGTAATGGGTAAAGAGTAGGTGCTGGATGGTATGGCGGTCTATATCAGTTTTCAATAAATTGGAGAGCGTTCTCGGACCAAAATCCAGTACAATAGGCCGGTCGGTCGAGAACACATACCCCGCCGCTGCCCGAGTGGGGTGAATGTTGGTTCCTGAACCTAAAATGGTCACACGCACGTGTAGGCTCCACGTAATTAATAGAGATCATTCATCAAACTTTTTACATGAGCACCAAGCCAGAAACCAGCCGGTCCATTAATCCCTTTGCAGGTTTATTACTCCTTGGTCTGATCGTAGCAGGCATTTGGGTATGGAATCATCTCAACTTCGATACCCAAGATTACATCGTTGATGAGATCATTCCCATCATCGGACTATCAATTGTGTTAGGAGGAGGGGTTTGGATGGGCTTTCGCAAATGGCAAGCCCACAAAGACCGCCTCCATCTTCGTGATCGGCTTTTGCAACGCTTTGAAAAAGAGCCCTCCCCCCAAAAACGTCGTGACCTCGCCTTTACGATAATTGAAGTCAACCAATTTGAATCAAAAGGGTTGGAAACCATCACGGAACCAATGGCGGAACTCTTCATTTGGACATTGAAAACGGCACTAGGTGATAAACAACATCGGATACGAGGAATGGCGGCAAGTTTTTTAGGAGTCCTGCAGCATAAGGCTTCGATTCCCTTATTGATCACCGCTTTAGAAGATGATCATGCTCATGTCCGAGCCAATGCCGCCCTGGCCCTAGGCCGCATGCACGCCCAGGAAGCCAAAGACAAGTTGGAAGAGAAAATGAAAGAAGATTGGGATCAAACCGTGCGGAGTCGATCTCGCGAGGCGTGGGAACGAATTCCGTAGGGGGGAATGTTGAAAAAAGCCGCTAGCGGCGTTCTCGCCATTTTGCCGTGCTCACGTACTCGCTGTACGCTCCGCGCGTCAAATTGGCTGCGGCCTTGCTGGACGGACTTTTTGGAACATTCCCGCCAGCTACTGATATCGGTACTTCCTCGGGCATTTATGTGCGACTTCCGAGAAATATTCAACACGCCCATGATTGGTCGATTGAAACAGGGTTTCTCAAGGAGATCCTTCCTCTGGACTTGTTGCCTTCTTGTCATAAGTCCGTTGTTGGCTTCGGGAGCCAGGGAAGCCCCGCCTCAGGTTAATGCACATCTCAAGGGGATTGCGAGTTTTGCCAAACCCTCCCCAACCCTTCAAATTCCAGCTGGGTGGTTCTTGATGGGCACCAACCGTCAGGATCATCTCCGGCACAGCTTTGAAACCCAATTTGATGATACCGAATTTCCTCAACGCCGCATTTGGCTGGATGTGTACCGGATCGATCAATATGAGGTGACGCTGGGAGAATTTCTTAGTTTCTTACAACAGAGTGACTGGGAAATCTCCCCAGAACTGCGAGGGCTCATCTGGCACCTTATCAGCGTGCACTCCATTCCTGATCAGGCACTGGCTCCCTGGCCTGCGCTATATGTGACGTGGGAAGAGGCCAAGGCTTTTTGTGAAACGCAAGGGAAGCGTCTCCCAACAGAAGCGGAGTGGGAAAAAGCGGCAAGGGGTACATCCGGGAAAATCTTTCCCTGGGGTAAACTGGATCCTTCACAGGAAATTGCCGTGTTCGGAGCATACCATGTACATGAAATTCCTCTTGTGGCCGCAGTGGATAGTTATCCGGAAGGGAAAAGCGAATGGGGCGTGTATCATCTGGCCGGAAATATTGCAGAGTGGGTGAATGATTGGTTGGGAGCCGATTACTATCCCATCATGCCGGAACGAAATCCGCCTGGACCCAAATCGGGACGTTATAAAGTGGTTCGGGGAGGATCGTGGAAAAGCCTGCCGATGATGCTTCGCACCGCCACTCGCGGAGGCGCCTTTCCCAAAGACCGATCAGCCAACATTGGCTTCCGCTGCGC
>JAZFZJ010000061.1:0-11268 GCA_036443915.1 Nitrospirales bacterium | reverse complement strand
TGATGCCTTCGGTAAACAAGAACCCTGTGGCCAAATCTTTGTCGTTCCCCGGTGTCCGCATCGTAATCGACACACTCTTGCGCTGGAGTTCTCCAGAGGCCCAATATTCCAACCGGATCTCCAGTGGTTCTTCAATCGCTAATGGGGCGGTCACGGGCTTGACGGTATTGCGGGAACCCGTCTTCTTCTGTTTGGGAGTTGGTGGAGCGGGCATGATTTCTCTCTCTTTCACACATGATGATGGCCTGAGGGCCGCTTTGTTCATCGAGGAGAAGTGTCATTGTTATTATAACCATATTTTAGGCCTGATGCACTGTAGGTTTCCCTGGTTGCCACTGAAGACCGCGCAATAATGACAATCGGATCGGGAAAATCTGGTGATTCCTCAATCGAAGTCAAAAGGCCAGGTCACTTCAGGGTAGATTAACGGGAATGGTGAGTCAGGAAATGGCCTGACTTTTCCAAATGGGACTAAGAAGGTTTCTGGTCCATTCTTACTTTGAGTTGATTTTGTGACGCACTCCGTATAGTTTCTCTGCATGGCTTGGTTGCCTCCAAGCAATCTTTCTTCCCGCGATCAGATGGCTATTGTGTTTTCCTTAGCTGGAGTGACAGCTCTGGCCTGGGTGTATCTCTTGGTTTTGGCCGGCTCCATGTCGTCTATGGGATCAGGAGATGCTGACATGACGGGAACGGTCATGATCCTTCGGCCTTGGACTATGGTGGATGGGGTGTTTATGTTTCTGATGTGGGCCATCATGATGGTGGGTATGATGTTGCCGAGCGCCGCTCCGATGACGTTGCTGTATGCGGGCATGGTTTGCAAGGCTGAACGACAGGGGACACCCATGGCCCCGACAGGGGCTTTTGTGGCCGGCTACTTAGCCATGTGGTGTCTGTTTAGTGTGGGCGCTACTCTTGCGCAGTGGGGGTTGCATGAGGCGGCAATGCTTTCACCGATGATGGTGGCCAACAGTCAGGTTTTGGGAGCGGCACTTCTGATGATGGCGGGGGTGTTTCAACTAACGCCGTGGAAGGCCGTGTGTTTGGATCATTGTCGATCACCCGCTCATTTTATTGCCCAGCATTGGCGGTCGGGAGCCAGTGGCGCGTTTCGTTTAGGGCTCCATCATGGGGCGTTTTGTTTGGGGTGCTGTTGGGCCTTGATGGGTTTGTTGTTTGTGGGTGGGGTGATGAACTTGCTCTGGATCGCCGGGATTACGATCTTCGTGTTTCTGGAAAAGGTGTTGCCGGTTGGTGTGTGGGCCAACCGCTTCGGATGGTTTGCTGGTTTTGGATTAATTCTGAGTGGAATCGGAGTGTTAGTTATTGCATGATGGGCTGCCTGGATTTGGTGGCCTCTCTTTCTTTAAGAGATTTCCTTTAAACTGTGAAATCCTCTACCTGTAAACAGGAGAGGGATAAGATGGATGTCTGCCAAAGACCGCAGGAATGATAGAGGAGGTTGAAGGAGTAACGGAATAGAAAAAAGCGCGTTCCTCTTGTCAAGCGAGGAGGGGAATCGTCGTGCGTGATTACGTCCTTATTTTTTTTCTGGCATCGGCTCCCATTGGCCTTTGGGGTTTTTTCAAGTCGCTTACAGCTTGGCTGCGTTGGACTAGGTACTTGAGGGATTGTTGAGGAGTGGTTGAATGTTCCCGGCGATGTCTTCGGGTTTTGTGGTCGGTGCGAAGCGTTCCCGCACGTGCCCGTTTTTATCCACCAGAAATTTGGTGAAGTTCCATTTGATCGCTTCGGAGCCCAACAGGCCTGGGGCTTCATTTTTGAGATGTTGATACAGCGGATGGGCATTGGGCCCATTCACGTCAATTTTGGCAAACATCGGAAAGGTAATGTGATAGTTGGTTTGGCAAAAATTCAGAATTTCTTCGTGGCTTCCTGGGTCTTGACTGCCGAATTGGTTGCAGGGAAATCCCAGCACTTCAAACCCCTTCTCGTGAAATTGTTTGTAGAGCTGTTCCAACCCTTGAAACTGGGGGGTGAATCCGCATTTGGAAGCGGTATTCACGATGAGCAACACGTTATCTTTATAGGTTGAGAGTGGTTGGTCCTCCCCCGTTATGGTTTGACAGGTGATGTCGTGGAATTTGCTCATGTTTTGTGGCCCTTGGTGCCCTTTGTGATTGTTAACACAGCTCGCTCACTTCGTTCCCCTTTTGTGCCCAGCCTAGCATTGATGGGGTGATCTGGTCATGTCCACCTGAAATTATTGAGTAATTTGACAGGTTGCCAATTGTCCTGTACCCTATGTTCGTTCATGCTGATTCGGTCCGACGGCGGGAACATTCAAAATACTTCGGACCTCGCGATCGTATCGCGACCAGATCCTGTTTGGGACGGACTCCCCACCTGATTCTGCCTCCCTCGGTTTTCTGAAAACGTGTAGATACGATCCTTGTAACAAAAGGAATAGTTTTATGTCTGCAACTGCGTTGTCACAGTTTGGTGCGCTTGGTGTGTCTGAGCCCTTGGTTGAAGCCTTGGCCAGGGCGGGGTTGAAAGACCCTACACCCATTCAAGTACGTGCCATTCCTCCGGCTTTAGAAGGTCGCGATGTGCTGGGTTGTGCCCAGACTGGTACCGGAAAAACCGCGGCCTTTGTCATTCCCATGATTGAGCGCTTGGCTTCCGGGCCCAAAGGCCAACCTCGTGCACTAATTTTAGCCCCCACGCGGGAATTGGCGTTCCAAATTCAAGAGACGGTCGATAAACTTGGCCGCTCGCGTCGGATCTTTTCGACGACGTTGGTTGGCGGGGCCGATATGCATGCCCAAGTCAGGGGATTACGTCAGCGTCCCGATATTATTGTGGCGACTCCCGGTCGTTTGCTCGATCACATGTGGCAGGGAACCGTCCTCTTTGGTAAGCTTGAGATAGTGGTGTTAGATGAAGCTGATCGGATGTTGGATATGGGGTTTGCACCACAGTTGAATCAAATTATTGAAGCCCTTCCCGAGCACCGACAAACGTTATTGTTTTCTGCCACGATGCCCGACAATCTCGATGATTTAGCTCGCATGTCTCTCAATAATCCTGTGAAAGCGTTGGTCGCGAAACGTGCTACCCCCGCCGAAGGGATAACCCATACTGTTCATCACACGTTTCAGTCTGAGAAAACAACCCTGTTGCTTTCCATTTTGAAAGAAACCGAAGGGTCGGTACTCATCTTTACTCGCACCAAACATCGAGCTGATCGGGTCAGCGAAACGTTGGAAAAAGTGGGGCAACGGGTAGCTGTGTTGCATTCGGGACGTCGTCTGACTCAACGCCGAGCGGCGCTAGAAGGGTTTCGCCGTGGACGGTTTCAGATATTGGTGGCTACGGATATTGCTGCCCGTGGGTTGGACGTGGACAATATTCGCCATGTGATTAATTATGATTTGCCAAACGTGCCTGAGGACTATGTGCATCGAATTGGGCGGACAGCGCGTATGAAGGCCAAGGGTTGGGCTACCAGTTTTGTGACTGGCGAGGATAACCGTTCCTTGCGGATGATTGAGAAACTCTTGGGAAAGAATGTGCCGTGTGCCCCTGGAAGTCGGAGGCCGACGATGGCCAATACATCTGAAAGACGGGGCCCACAGCCACAGCCAGGTTTTCGGCGGAGGGGACATGGTCCTTCTCAACCCGGAGCGCATCGGCGAGAACGCCCAACTCGTCGTTCTGGAACATCCTCGTTGGCATCCTAACAACTTGGACGAATTCTTTATTTTAAGGCCAATTTGGTTTCTCTTTTCTGTAGATAAAGCCTGGATCATTGCGATCTGGGCTTTATTTTTATTCCAAACAGGTGTGAAGAAAAAAACGGAACTCGTTGTTATCCGTATGAGTCCGGTTGCCTAAACTTTGCCGACAGGTCTGGATAAAGACGGAAGCTCTTATGGGGGAAAAGTAGGAAAAGAACCTCGCGTTGAGTCACGAGGATCTTTTTTTGATCGTTTACAGAGTGCTGTCCCCCTTTGGACATTCAAAATTGTAACGTCAAAAAAGTGTGTTTTCCCTGCTATAGGATGATTGAGCTCTAATACCACGATTTATTCTTTGACCTCGGTTACCCGGAGGTGCACCATTCGACCTTTCCCATCTTTCCCTTGTAGTTGCCCCCTGATATTCCCGGGAGTCAGGTGGGATTTAGTCAATCGTGACTTCTGGTATGGCTGAGGGGTTTACCAGTCCATATTCCCTGTTCTAGGGCAACAGTCACCTCTTTGCATTCCCCTGTCTTCATGCCCTCCAACGCAGTTTCTACCCCGGAGATGATTTGGTGAGAGCCTTGAATGCCTGTGAGAGGCTGTCCACCCACGTTGATATTTCGAACTTCTTCGTTCTCCAAGGGCAATGTGTACTCCATTGAAATCCTTCTGCTATCCGAAATCGTCACGGGTGCGTTTTCTCCTTTTGAGAGATTGTGTCACCATGAAGAAATCTCCTGTGTTTCTCGGACATGTTGCATGTGGAAAGTTGGACAGTTTCGTGCGCTGGGTGCCCCCAAAACTTTTTGACTGCTAACCCGGTATCGGCTATTCCTCACTATCAAAGATAGTTATAATAGTAAGTCCGAAGAATGGTTTTGAGTTTTATGGGGCTCGAAGTATCCTAGAAATTCCCATTGTGTGATTCGTTGGGGAGCAGGGGGATGACCAATAATGGACCCGAATGAAAAGATCGTAAACACCAAACAGAAAATGGCCCAACATCGGCGGGAATTTTCTTGTCGGGAAGTGGATAGTTGTCAAGATGAACGTCTGCCCCCTGGACAACATCTTGTCAATAACTTCCCGGTTTTAGACCTAGGCTATAAACCCGACATTGTCTTGGCCGACTGGTCATTAACCATTGATGGTTGTGTAGACAATCCAGTGATCTGGTCTTGGGAAGATTTTCAAATACAGCCTGTAGTTCAAAGAATGGCTGATTTTCACTGTGTCACTTCATGGAGCATGTTGGATAATGAATGGACGGGTGTGAAGTTTCAGCATCTCCTTCAGGTTGTGCGTCCTCTGGCGTCAGCCAAATTTCTCCTATTTGAATCATTTGATGATTACACCACAAATTTGCCTCTATCGGTTTGCGATGATGATGATGTGTTGTTGGCGACGCATTGGAATGGGCGGCCCTTGAGCAAGGACCATGGTGGGCCGGTGAGGATGATTGTTCCTAAACGCTATGGCTGGAAAGGGGCGAAGTGGCTCAGAAAAGTGACTTTTTTAGAACGTGATCAAAAAGGGTTTTGGGAGGTTCGTGGGTATTCCAATACTGCCCTTCCATGGAATGAGGATCGCTATGGCTGATCGCATTTTTTTTTGGATATCCGGAGTTTGAGAGTAGAAGACTCCTGGCATACTCTTGCTGATAAATGAATTTAACCAATTTCCCTTCCTTTCCATTTTTCAATAACACCGTTTCTTCGTAGTCAAGGTATTTTCCGTCCCTTTATCTTTTCAATGTTTTGTATGGATAGAGCTTCTTCACATATTCATAAACTATACTCCATCGTTAGCTCTGTGTTCATTTAAATTTGTAAATACCTATAACTATCTGAGCATGTTATCGAAAGTCCATTTCCTTCATGGATTTGGTTAATCCATTCTGTGTCACCAAGGTGGAAGCTTGGCCAGCGGCTTTGCCGCTTGTCGCTCCGTTTGTGGTGTCCACAGGCCAGATGGATGTGGCGCACAATATTTTTGTGCGTGTGACTCTTCGAAGTGGAGCCTATGGGTTTGGCGAGGTTGCCCCGTTTCCTGATATTTCTCATGAGGATCAGGAGAACAGTCTCAAAGCGTTTCCCGTTGCTGCTCAAGAGCTGATTGGGCAATTGGCCACTCAGTTCCGTCAGTTGTCACAGCAGCTCAGAGAAAAGGTGCCCCTGTTTCCTGCCCTTCGTTGTGGAATTGAAACCGCTCTTCTTGATGCCCTTAGCCGGGGGATGGGTATTCCCTTATGGGGGCTTTGGGGAGGTGCGAGTGTGCAAGTGAGGGAAACCGATGTGACGTTGCCAATCGGGGATATCGAACATGTTGTTCGCACAGCTCGAGAATGGTATACGCGGGGATTTCGGATTTTTAAAATGAAAGTCGGACAGGATGTGAATGCGGATATCCGTCGGATTGAATCGGTGTGTCGTGCCTGTCCTCTCACGACGTTTGTCCTTGATGCCAATCAAGGATTTTTATTCGACGAGGCTCTTGAATGTGTACAGGCTATGGAGCGATTGCATATTCCAGTCGTTCTGCTGGAACAACCAGTTAAGCGGGAAGATGTGGAGGGATTCGTGGCTTTGCGGAGGAGAAGTAGGATTCCTATTGCAGCAGATGAATCGGTCCGGTCAATAGAAGATGCTCGTCGGTTGATTGAACGGCAGGCGGTTGATGTCTTGAATATCAAAATCACCAAGTGTGGGGTGGTAGAATCCGTAGATATCGCTCGGTTGGCTCATGCTTCAGGTGTCAAACTCATGATCGGTGGTATGGTCGAAAGCCGTATAGCGATGGGTTGTTCATGGAGTTTAGTGTTAGGTTTGGGAGATTTTGAATTTTTAGATTTGGACACACCACTTCTCCTGTCTGTTGATCCGGTTCGAGGCGGGTATGGCTATGACGGCCCATGGTTACAGCCATGGGAGAGTCCTGGACTTGGAATGGAACTCGAATTTGAACAATCTTCGGTGATGGTGGTTGAATGAATAATGAAACTCTGAAGTCCCTCTCACATTCCTGAGTTGCTGTTGGAAATCCTCTTGGCCATTTGGGGTTGAGTCCGAAGGATGGGGAATCTGGCTTGCTAGTATTCCAATTTCCTGGGTAGGATGATTTAATGGCAGTCTTCGGGGGTAATCTGAAATGAGGTGGTGAATCATGCGAAGGTGGGTGTCGATTTTTGGGTGGAATAAGATTGTTGGGTTAGTCGTTGTGGCGTGGTGCTTCGCTCTAAGCGGGGTTGCCGCACAAGAATTGAGTTCCTTTGAAAAGCGTGTCACGCAACTGACGTTAAAGAATGGATGGACTTTTATCCTTGTTGAGCGTCCTGTGGCCCCGGTGTTTGCATTCATGACCCGTGTGAATGTGGGGTCTGCTCAAGAAATTTCCGGACAGACGGGGTTAGCCCATATGTTTGAACATATGGCCTTTAAAGGGACCCCTCGCTTGGGTACGACTAATTATACCGCTGAAAAGGAGGCGTTGAAGGTTTTAGAGGATGCCTATCAGGCCTATCAAACTGAGAAGCTGAAGCCTGGTTCCAATCCAGAGACTGTGGACCGCCTCCATTCCATATTCAAAGATCGCCAAAAGGATGCCTCCCAATATGTCGTGAAAAATGAGTTTGGCGATATTATTGAACGGGAAGGTGGCGTTGCCCTCAATGCGTTTACCGGTGCGGATGTTACGGGCTATTTTTATGCGCTGCCCGCTAATAAGTTTGAACTCTTTGCGTACCTAGAATCGGAGAGATTTTTACACCCCGTGTTTCGTGAATTCTACGAGGAGCGCGATGTGGTGATGGAAGAACGGCGCCTACGGACTGAGAGTCAACCATTTGGAAGACTGTTGGAACAATTTGTGTCTACCGCCTTTATGGCACACCCCTATCATCATCCCGTGATTGGCCATGCCAGCGATATTCAATCCTATACGATGACCGATGCGAAAAGTTTTTTTAAGTCCCAGTACGTTCCGGCCAATATGGTTACGGCTATTGTGGGAGATATTACACCTGAAAAAGTGCTGCCCATCCTGGAACAATACTTCGGGCGCATTCCTGCTGGTCCCCTTCCCCCGCCCATTCGGACGGTCGAACCGGTTTCAACGACGGAAAAAATTGTGATTTTGAAAGATCCTTCTCAGCCGTTGTATTTGGAGGGGTATCATAAGCCTGCCGTGACGCATGTTGATCAGCCCGTCTATGATGCGCTTGATGATATTTTGACCAATGGCCGGACGTCACGGTTTTATCGCTCACTTGTTCGTGACAAACAAATTGCCGTTTCTGTTGGGGCGTATGGAGCCTATCCTGGTGATAAATATCCTCATATGTGGGTAGCGTATGCGGTTCCTGGCCGTGGCGTTTCGAATGAAACGGTTCAACAGGCTCTCCGGGAAGAGTTTGAACGGCTCAAGACTCAAGATGTTTCTGATGACGAACTCGCCCGGTTTCGGACCCGTGCCAAAGCGGGATTAATTCGGGCGCTGAAAAATAATTTGGGGCTCGCGATGAATCTGACCGATTATCATATGTTATTCGGTGATTGGCGAGAATTGTTCCGCTATATTGAACGGTTCGACCGTGTGACGAAGGCTGATATTCGTCGAGTGGCTCAGACTATGTTCCAACCCACTAACCGAGTTGTCGGCATGATTGAGACGGTTCCTCCTACGAAGGTCTCTGTGTCACCGTCATCTGAGGAGGGGCCGTTATGAATGTTGGAACTATACGGATGGAATCTTTTATCCGGTCATGTTTGTGGTTAGCCTGTGTTATGGGGCTGGCCTTGGGAAGTATGACGGGACCAGTTCAGGCCCAAGTCGAAAAGGTGGAGGAATTACGCTATCCCCCGTTGCCAGAGCTGGTCATTCCAGAACCTGAGCGAGTCGTCTTAGATAATGGGATGGTAGTTCTTCTCATGGAAGACCATGAATTGCCTTTAGTGGGTGTCTCAGCTCTCATTCGAACTGGGTCTAGACTTGAACCTCAAGAAAAAATCGGGCTGGCTTCCCTAATGGGAACGGTTCTGCGTTCGGGAGGAACGACGAGTCGGTCGGGTGATGAATTGGACGAATATTTGGAGGGGAAGGCGGCGATGATTGAAACTTCGATTGGGGCTACCTCCGGATCGGCTTCGATGAGTTGCTTGGCTGAAGATTTCCCTGAAATTCTGAAAATGTTTGGAGAGGTCTTGCGGTTCCCTGCCTTTGCTCCTGAAAAACTCAAGATTGCAAAAAATCAGGTCATGGCTGGCATTTCCCGTCAAAATGATGATCCAGGAGAGATTGTTTCACGCGAATTTAGGAAGTTGATCTATGGGAAAGCCTCGCCTTATACCTGGGTGCCCACCTATGCCACCGTCGGTTCGATCACTAAAGAGGACCTTGCTCGATGGCATGCGACCTATTTTCATCCGAATCGGATTATTTTAGGCATTGCCGGGGATTTTAAAAAGGATGAAACGATTACCTTATTGAAGAAAATATTTGGTGATTGGCCTAAAGGTCCGCAGGAGAAGGAGCTCCAGACCTTTGTGCAACCCAAAGTTCCTGCTGGTGTGTTTTATGTGGAAAAGAATGATATGACCCAAGCGAAAATTGCCATGGGACATCTGGGTATTCGGCGGGATCATCCCGATTATTATGCCGTGGTTATTGTCAATCAAATTCTTTCAGGGTCCTTTGGAGCGCGGTTGTTTTCCAATATTCGTTCCAAACAGGGATTGGCTTATGATGTCCATGGTGGTGTGGGGCTGCAATGGGATCATCCAGGCATGGCTACACTCTCCATGTCCACAAAAACTGACACCACCGGGCGTGGAATTGATGCATTAGTCACGGAGGCTCGTAATATGGTGGCGAAACCTCCCACAGCTGATGAGGTAGCCAAAGCCAAGGCCAGCATCTTGAATTCTTTTGTGTTTTCCGTGGATTCACCGACCAAGGTGCTTGGGAAATACCTGACGTATGAATATTTTGATTACCCCTCGACCTGGCTCAAATTGTTTCGTCAGGGTATTGAACAGGTTACGACGGCAGAAGTGCGCAGGGCTGCAGAGCACCATCTGCGGCCTCATGAGTTCGCGATCTTAATCGTTGGTCCTCGCGAAGGGACCAGCACCGCGTTAGCCCGCTATGATGATATTCAGGAATTGGATATTCGCATTCCCGATCCACCTGGCGAGATTTAAGTAGGAAAAAAGCCTAAACCCTCAGGCTCGCAAGGGAATCTTGTGAGCCGGGTATCCAAGCATGTATGGCCATTTTCCGAATTCATAACACAGACCACTTTCCTGAAAATTGGTCCCTTTAATCAAGTAAAAAGTTATAAAGAGTAGAAGGATGCAGAAACCAGGATTGTGGGTAATTTTTTCGTCCCTACCGCTTTGGGCTCTCCTATGGAGTCTCTCGCTAGGAGGCTGCCAAACCAATCCTTATACCGATCGCTCCCAACTGTTATTAATTCCCTCAGACTATATGAGTCAAATGGGTGCGGCCCAATATGGGGAAATGTTGCAAGATCCTAAGGTGGTTATTTCTAAAGATCCCCGGGAGATCGAACTCGTCAAACGTGTGGCAGCTCGTATTATTCAAGCTGCTAGGCGTTCCCAATATGCCAAAGCTGCAAAGAACTTTACGTGGGAAGTGACGGTGATCAAAGATGATAACACGAAAAACGCCTGGGCTTTACCGGGAGGGAAAATTGCCGTCTATACAGGAATTTTCCCCATGGCTAAAAATGAAGCGGGATTAGCCGCGATTATGGGGCATGAAGTTGTTCATGCCCTTGCACAGCATGGTGGGGAACGGATGAGTCAAGGGTTGGTTGTACATTTAGGCATGACTGCTGCTGCTATTGCCCTATCAACTCAAGGATCCAATCCGGCCTTTAATCAAATGGCCATGCAGGCAATGGGTCTGGGGATTCAAGCAGGCGTCCTATTACCCTTTAGCCGCCAACATGAATCAGAAGCTGATTATGTTGGCATGTTGTTGGCCGCGGATGCTGGGTACGATCCTCGGGAAGCGATTCATATTTGGGAACGAATGGCCGCAGCCTCGAAGGGTGGCCCCCCAGAATTTCTGTCCTCCCATCCCGCCCATACTACTAGGATTGCCGATCTGAAAGAATGGATGCCCGAGGCCATGGTCCTATACAAAAAATCTACCAAGGCTTCTGTTACGCGTTTGCCACGAATTCACCCATCTCCTCCTGCCTCTTCTGGGCAAAAGAAGAGAGCTCGTTTCCGGTAAGGAGTCTCTTGAAAAAGCCCACCAGCTGCGTTCTCGGCCCGTTGTCGTGCTCACGTACCCGGTGTAGGCTCCGCTTCGCCACAAGGGTCGCGCCCTTCCGGATGCGGTAAACCATACTGCGGCCTTGCCTGAGGAAAGGTGAGTCTCGGCGTACCCGGGATGGGCGGGTGAGAAACCGGGCCTTTTGGAACAGCCCCTTTGGCTCTTGAGTATTCATTGAATCATTGAGGTGGGATAAACCAATGAGAATTCTCAATTATTCAACATTTTGGTAAAGGATGTTCCCGCAGTTTGG
>JAZFZJ010000060.1:0-3642 GCA_036443915.1 Nitrospirales bacterium | reverse complement strand
CAGATGGAAATCAGCAACCGAAACCGATGTTTGACCCCTATCTAGCGGATCTCAAGAAAACCCAAAGTGCACAGAAGGTTGAGCTTACCGCTCTAATGTCTCAAAGAAAACGGGTTTCCCAAAAAATGGCCCAATTGGAAAGACACATTAAAATTACTCCGACTCGAGAACAAGAGCTGTTACAGCTTGAGCGAGATTATAGCAATATGCAGAAACTCTACCAGAATATTCATGGGAAACAGCTTAATGCGCGGATTTCCGAGAATTTAGATAAACGGCAAAAAGGGGAACGTTTCCGTATTTTAGACCCAGCCAATTTACCTAGTAAAGCAGATGGATTACATCGAGTTCTCATTGTAGTAGCAGGAATTGGAATGGGAATAGGGTTGGGTTTTGGATTAGCGTTTCTCTTGGATCTGCTCTCTCCCACATTCCGGCGATCGGAGGATGCCGAGGTGGCCTTGGGGCTTCCTACGTTGGCCACTATTCCCAGTTTCCGATTGGCCTATGGCAAGTCCATGAAAATGTTGGCTGGTATGCCTGAAATCTCCAAAGGAGTCAATGGGGATACGAATGGGGTAGGAAGAGGAAGTTATAGTGGTAGTTATGTTGATGCGGGGGAAAAGAGAACATCTTTATTCGGTCACAAGTCGGATAATCAGGGTGCTTTTCCCACCCAATTAAATTTGGTAGCGAAGTGGCGTCCAGAATCCCTTGTCGCTGAACAATACCGAGTTGCGGCAACCCGTTTAGACCTCTTGGGTGAACGGCCAATGGGAAATGTGGTTTTAGTCACGAGTGCGATGAAGGGAGAAGGGAAGACTTCGACTGCGGCCAATATCGCATATACGGTAGCTCGTGATTTGGATGAGCCAATTTTAGTCATTGACTGTGATTACAAATGTCCAAACCTCCATAATATATTTGTTTTGAAACATTACCCGGGAGTGGCAGATTACCTTGCGGGTGAAGCACCACTAGAAGTGTGTTTTCAGCAAATGGGTGAACTTCCGCTTTGGTGTATGTCGGTCGGAGATGTGGAAACAAACCCAGTGGTGTTGTCCAAATTGCAACATCTTTCCACGTTGATCGAGGCGGTGAGGTCAAGATTTCGTTTTATTATCTTGGATGGGCCTCCGATCTTGCCCCTCGCCGATATTAATGTGTTAAATGGTCTGGCCGACATTGTGTTGATGGTTGTTCGCTCGGGAACCACTCCGCAAAATGTGATACAAAAAGCCACTGAAATGCTTCATACCCCAAATCCCATTCGGTTAATTCTTACCGATGCCTGGTCTCAAGGGGTTCCCTACTATGCGCGTCAAGGCTATGCGGTTCCCTACTCCATTAGCCGTAAGGGGTAAAAAAAGGTGTACCGAAACCCTTCGGCTTCAAAAACGTCGAATTTATGTGAAATTTTCTATCGCATTTTTTCCACACTGGGGCTAAAAAAGAGAGTCCTCATCTTAGGAGATGGCAAGTTAGCGCGTGACTTAACCAGAGTCCTCGTAAACGATCGGTCCCATCGATACGAAGTCGTAGGCCTGTTGTCGAGTGATCCTTCCCGGGTAGGGGCGAGCGTAGTCAATCCAAAAGTCATTGGTACAGTCAATCAACTCTTTGAATTGTCTGAGCATCATCAGGTGCACGCTATAGCGGTGTGTGTCGAAGATCGACGGGGCTCCATGCCTTTGGATACCCTACTCGATATTAAAACGATGGGCCTTGAAGTCGTTGATGGCCATCGCCTGTATGAGGAAGAATGTGGGCGATTATCCATTGATGAACTCAAGCCGAGTTTTTTGATATTTTCTCCTGGCTTCAAACGAAAGCCGGCGGTATTGGCTTTTAAGCGTATGGTGGATATCATCGGAGCGACCCTCGGTGTGGCTTTTCTGGCCCCGTTGCTTGTATTGCTTGCCCTGTTCATTCAGTGGGATTCTCCGGGTCCGGTCCTGTACCGTCAACTACGTGTAGGTTTTCATGGGTATCCCTACGTGCTCTTAAAATTTCGATCGATGCGCCATGATGCTGAAGCTGAGGGTGCGAAATGGGCGGTGCCTGGTGACTCCAGGGTGACGAGGTTAGGGTACTGGTTGCGGTACCTTCGCTTGGATGAGTTGCCACAATTTCTGAATGTGCTGAAGGGAGAGATGAGCCTTGTAGGGCCAAGGCCTGAACGCCCTCATTTCGTTGAGGAATTGAGAAAACATATTCCCTATTATGATTTGCGACATACGGTTCGTCCTGGAATTACTGGGTGGGCTCAAATCTGTTTTCACTATGCCGGCTCGTTAGAAGACTCACATGTCAAATTACAATATGATCTCTATTATGTGAAGAATTTGTCTTTGTGGTTAGATATAAAAATCCTCTTGCGCACCATACGGGTGGTGTTAAAAGGGAGTGGTGCCCGTTAGGAAGGGGCTACGAGGGGAGTTGAAAAGTATGGTTCATGGTCTCAGTTTCGATATTGAAGAACATTTCCAGGTATCAGCCTTTGATTGTGCTGTCAGGCGTCGGCATTGGGACACACAGGAAAGTCGCGTGGAACGAAACACCCAGGTCATTCTAGACATATTGGAGGAGCGGGGTGTGACAGCCACCATGTTCGTGTTGGGATGGGTGGCTGAACGAAAGAAAGATCTGGTCAAGCGGATCGTCAACTCCGGTCATGAATTGGCCTCGCATGGTTATGGGCATGAACTCATTACCACGCAATCTCCCCAATCATTTCGAGAGGATGTCCGCCGAGCCAGAGGTATCTTGGAAGATATTGGAGGCAAACGGGTTTTAGGCTATCGGGCGCCAACCTTTTCTATCATCAAAGAAACGGAATGGGCTTTACCGATATTAGCGGAAGAAGGCTATCACTACGATTCCAGTATTGTCCCGATCGTGCATGACTACTATGGTATTCCTGGGGCCAGTCCCTGGATTCACCGATTGAATACAGCCTCGGGCCCATTATGGGAAGTTCCCCCCTCCACCTGGGGCTTGGCAGGATTTAAGATTTCAGTTGCTGGTGGAGGTTATTTTCGTCTGTTTCCATATAATTTGCTCCGGCGATTGTTACGGCGCGTGGAGTCCCAGGGGCATCCATTGATTATGTACCTCCATCCTTGGGAACTGGATCCGGAGCAACCCCGCATGAGAGGATCCTTCCTCTCCCAATTCCGACATTACCTCAATTTGGACAAGGTTCAAGGGCGCTTCACACAACTTCTCTCCGATTTTTCCTTTGGTCCCATTCAGTCGTTGCTCCCTAATTAATACGAAGCAAATTTCTTAATTTCTGTTTGAAAATACCATCCTCCACTTGTTACCGGAGAAGTAACTCCAACTTTACAAAAAGATCACCAAATATTCTGGAGTTATGGTGGTGGTGGAGGATTGAGGTATGGGCGCAAGAAATAAAAAAAGGGTGAGGAAAATCCCTCACCCTTTTTTTGTTGTGAAAGGTTTCTTGTCTGTATCGACTAATGAAAACTTAGGCTTGAGATTTTCTCCAACGCCAGGCCCCAAGACCCACCAACCCGGACCCTAAGAGCAATAAGGAAGCGGGTTCTGGAGTAGCCACGACCACATTGGTGCTCGCTCCAATCATATAAAAATTCGTTGGAGAAACAGGCCCGCCAGATG
>JAZFZJ010000059.1:0-19069 GCA_036443915.1 Nitrospirales bacterium | reverse complement strand
ATGGAAGTGATTATCCCTTGCCTGCCATCAATATTGTGATTCAGACTAGAACACTTGAATCTTCCGGATACATTACGGCTCAAGAGCGAGAAGCCCTCAATGAAATCTATGACTATAACCCCTTGCTTTTTGATTTCGTGCTCAAACGCACAGTTCGCCACACCGAAACCGGCCTGAAGTTCCCCACCTCGGTATTCGTCGAACATCCCCTTCTGCCAACGGAATGAGACATTCCCAGAAAAAATTTTGCCCCTTGTGATGAATGAGGGTCAGTCTTGAATAACTTGCCGAGGTCAAGACCAAATTGAACGATAGGGTCTGGTCTTGTACTAACATATGCTCTATCCACGACTAGACCAGAGGATTTCCAGAACCGATACTACAACCAATGAAGTGGAGGAGTTCGTCCAAATCCTGCTGGTTTGGAAATTAGAACGCGAAGAATGATTTGCCTTCACCTATTCCCATTCCCACACCCCCAGGGATTCTATCCAGTTACACAAACCCAAGGTTCGAGACCGGGAAGTTCGCCAAATTCGGAAAGACGGTACGGTATTGTCAACTTAAGTCAAATTGGGCTGATTTTCTACCTCGGGCCAGTAATCTGAATGCTGAACAATCAATGAGTTATGAATTCGTGTATTGCCTAATTTTTGGCAAATTCACTTAACTTGACAATACCCCCAATGGTTATCGCTGGCTTTCGGGTTTCCAATTCAATCCCAAATTTAAAATCCTCTGAATCAGCGCTTCATAGGAAATCCCAGCCCGTTCGGCCGATTCGGCCAAATCTTCTCCATAGGCTAACTGAGCATTGGGATTCGCTTCCAAGAAAAAGAGGTGATCTTGCGGATCCAATCGGAAATCTAATCTGGCATATCCGTTGAGACCCAAAATATGGTAGGCCCGTTTCGCCGTCCGTTGAATATTCCGTACGAACTTGGGGCTAATCCCCTCCACTTCGGCCGACTGAATATCATATTTCTTTTGATATTTGACGCTCCATTTCACGCGAGCCGTCGCAATGGGAAGCGCATCGGGTGGAAGGTTCTTTAAATCCAACTCCCAAACTGGTAACACCTGTAATCGTCGATTACCTAACACACCGACATAGAGTTCCCGGCCTTCAATATACCGTTCGGCAATGGCACTGGTTCCCACATTTTGGTGAATAAATTCCACCCGTTCTTTTAATTTGGCTTCGTCATGCACAATCGAAGCTTGAGAAATCCCCAGAGAGGCTTCCTCACTAATTGATTTAACAATCAGGGGGAACGGCAACTCCTCTATCCACTTCACCGCCCGACCCATGGGAAACACGGCAAACTCTGGGAATCGAATCCCATGGTAGGCCATAATTTTTTTTGACCATCCCTTGTCCCGAGTCAGCACTAATCCTTTGGGATTACAACCTGTATAAGGAACACCCAGGAGTTCCAAGTAGGACACCACATTTTGATCGAACTCTGGATTTCCATTGAATTCTTCTAACAAATTAAAGGCAATATGAGGCTTCCACTCGTTCACCAACTGATCAATCATCGATAAATCATCTCTCACTCCCAAAACTTTTACGTCATGCCCCAGATCGTTCAATGTCGAAACCACATCAAATTCGGTTTTCCAGTCAACCGTGGCCAGATCCACCCCCTCCATATTTTCAGGAGGGACCAAATCCGCATGCATGAGGGCCATGACACGAAGCTTTTTCATAACATTAACCTATGCCGTCCCCCATGCAGATAATTCATCGTCTGGACTGTCAACAAAATCGTGAAATCCACCTTCGCTTGGTCTTCAGAAACCGCTAACCGCAAATTATGTTCGCGGCAATGGGTTATCATCTCCTGCAAGACCTGGTCAATGGTGTATTGATATTCTCCCGTCCACTCCGCAACCTTCCGCCGCACTTCTTTCCGAAATTTTCGGATAAAATTTGCCGCTGGAAAATTTCCAGCTTTATCGGAATCTCCAGAAAACAATCGCCGTAAGTCTCGGTCGTAGAAATTTGGATAGTCTAAACCATACCGCTCACGTTTACTTTGGTAATGCTCACGAAGCGTTTTATTTAACCGTCGAACAGGATCAATGTGTTTCTTGGCGGTCACGACCGGAACCACTCCCACTAATTCTTTCATGAGGCCATCCATAAATTCCAATTTTTTCAGTGCAGGCCATCCCATATACCGCTCACCCCAATGAGAGTGAGGCGTGAGCCATACGGCGAACGTTTCAGCAAAATCTTCGTCAGGATGGCTTTGGGCATACCACATATCTAGATGCAGCACAAAACTTTTACTGTACGGTTTCGGTAAATAACGGTCAGGATAGGGAACGGACGTTTTCCCAAAGGTGCGTTGACGGGTTCGCCGACGTCGTAACCCGTAGGCATTCTCAATGGCATGGCCCGTTTCATGCCGAAGGATTCGCATACACCCTTCCGGAGTCCACCCCTCCACTTCTAGCATCTGATTGAGTTCCAATTTCGCTAACCGAGGATGTCCCATATAAAACGGAACGGCAATACCGGACACCCCATCTGGACAATACCAATCGTCAGACAACCAAACATGTGGGCGAAACACTAAGCCCTGACTTTTCAGTTCCCGGTATAGTTGACGAACACATTTACTCAGTTCGGTCCCCGCAATACGGAGCTTCAAATCACATAACCGGACATCTAATAACTGCTCATCAGACCAGGCAACCCATTCAGCCTCAGTAGATTTCTCGGGTTGGGCATCATCTTGCACTATTGTCAATACTCTATCTCCTGATACCATCCATAATTCGTCACCCCATCTGTCATCAATTCCAATAAAATATGTGACAACCTACAACGTGAGGGACCCCATCACTCATGACCAAAAATTAGTATGTCCTGTAAGAACAGTCACATCAAGGACCCAGTATTCACATGGTCAGGCTAAGCATAAACCATGCCTTCATCAAATCTCCCTCATGCCACTGAATCACCGTAGCTTTTCGGTTTTGGCTATGGTAGATTGCGGCTCCTTGTTAGGGAAAAATTCAATCATAAACCTAAATCGTTGTTTTTTCATTCATTATCTGTTTCATGGCTTATTAGAGAAACATGAGGCCAAAATCCTAGCTGTCTGATCCCGCAACCTGTGGCATTCATGGGTCAAAACAATGGTTTCGTGTTGACTCTTACGACTCTTTACCAAGCCAAAACACCAGCACCAGGGGAGAATCATCCTATGAAAACCTGCAAAAAGTGCCAAGGAAGTATGTTGCTTGATCGAGAAATTGACATGGAATTAGGAATGTCTCTTCTGGTCTTCAAATGTATTAACTGTGGCCGTCGTAAACAAGCGGAACGAGCTCCCATTCCTCTCATTGAAGTGTCCTAAAGCCACACCACAGTCCCCGAACCTTCCCAACAAGATGTGGGGAACCAGGACTGAGCGTGCTACGGTTGCTCCACAAAGCGAGAACAGTACCGGGAATGTTGAAAAAAGCCGCCAGCGGCGTTCTCGCCCTTTTGCCGTGCTCACGTACTGAGTGTACGCTCCGCGCGTCAAAAGGGCTGCGGCCTTGCTGGACGGACTTTTTTGACCATTCCCCGCCGCTGTTGACATCGATCGTACGTCGGGCATTTACGTGCCATGGAAGATAAATATTCAACAGGCCCGTACCGTAATGGACAGGAAAAAAGGGAGGGGGCCCGACCTCGCTTTCTCTTGCCATCCGTGGAGAGAAGCGCTTGTGTTTCATTCATGACCTCTTGAGTCGCATCATACTCGGAAAGGCCACCAGAAACACCCAATATTTTTGGTTGAAACGAAAACGAGAAGGGCAAAGAGAACAAAAGGCTTACGGATCCGAATCCAATTCCAGATTCCAATATAAATAATCCCGCCAACTTTCTGGCGCATTTCGGATACCAATCATCAGCGTTAATCGTGGGGTCCATTTTGGTTTGATGGGCTCTCTCTGTAACTTCATTCCCGCTTCTCTTGGAACTCTCCCACTCTTGCGATTATTACAGCGCCAACAGGCCGTCACAATATTTTCCCAGGTTTTTCTCCCGCCTCTGGCAATGGGAATCACATGATCAAACGTCAGCTCCTCAGTGCGAAACCGTTTATTGCAATATTGGCAAGTATACCGGTCACGGGTAAAAATATTAATCCGAGAAAATTTGACGGCATGGTGATGCGAACGAAGTTTGACAAAATTTAACAGACGCATTACCGATGGCAATTTAAAGGAAATAGACACCCCACGAATGTCCCGATCATAAACTTCCAGGACTTCAACTTTCCCTTGCCACAACATGTTAATGGCTTTTTGCCAATTCACCACCCGTAAGGGTTCATAGGTGGCATTCAGTAGTAACGTCATTTCCATAGGTATACGTTCAAGAATTTTCAGAAAATAGACAAAAACTCTAATCCTATATCATTAGGAAACCCGAGAATCAAGAGTGCAAGTTTCCAGTTGTTGCTTAAGAAAGAAGTTGATACATTAAAGGATTTTCTTTCTGAGAACTACCATGCCCTTCAATTATATGCCTATCGCCAATGTTCAAGACGTTCCCCCTGGCACATGTAAAAGCCTGGAGATCCAGGATCGAGGCATTGCCCTTTTTAACCTCAATGGCCGCCTCTATGCTCTCGACAATACGTGTCCCCATGCTGGCGGACCGCTGGGTGAGGGAACGATAGAGGAGGAAAATGTCACCTGTCCTTGGCACGGCTGGAAATTTCATATTCCAACGGGAGTCTGCCAAAAAAATCCAAGCCCAAGCTGGACTGTCGCTTGTTATAAAGTACGAGTAGTCGATGAAATTATCCACGTTGCCCTTCCCACCACAGAGAACTAGGAAGATTAAGAGATTTCTTCCCCATGCGGAAGGGGTGGTAAGTTTTCAAAAGGCATTAACTGTTGCGAAGCCAAGGAAATTACTCGAATAGATTGTTCTTTCATATTCACTCGCCAAGCATATTCCCGCTCGATCCACTCCATCGATCCCTTTTCTCGAACAATTTTACGAACCACATAGGTATCAGGCCCCTGAGAGGCCACCTGCCAATCCCCTTCCCGAAAGGGGACCCCTTTCGCTTCCAATTCATCCACAAGAAGTTGGAGGGCTTCGGCAAGCGTATACCCCTCACGGGACAAATGATTTTTTACCAATTCCAGCGCTTGCACAGCTTTTGGGTCATCGGGAAGACGATACCCCGTTGGCTGAACATAGCTATACAATATCCACAGCCCCACTCCGAGAAGCAGGACCAGAACATATTTGATAGTTTTTTTACTTTGCACTGGCATAGGATTTAATTATTAGACAGGACGGCTTAATGATTCCTTAACCATAACAGTTATGTCCTTTGGCCAAACCGGATTGTTTCTCCGTTATAGCATACATTGGCCTCATGTGACTTCAGAGGATAATTATCGAAACTCCCGGAAAACCCAAACATTACGCTCGCCTAGCCTCGCTAGCCTATTCCGCTCTACTTGTCCCTTACTCTCGACATTCCTGTAATGCCCCTTGCAGGGCTTGAACAAGACGATTATTGTCCTGTGGACGGCGAATGGCCAGTCGGAGGGCCGATGGAGAGACCCCTGAAAAAGTCTGGCAATTTCGAACTAAAATCCCCTGATCTTCCAGCCTGGTCACGACTCTTTCTGTCGCACATCCCTCCGGCAATTCCACCATCACAAAATTGGCTTGTGAAGGAATCACGCGTAAGCCTGGGACAGCTCGCAGTCGTGACATGAATCGCCTCCGTTCCTGTTGGATAAACCTGAGACTCCGTTCTCGAAAATATTTGTCGGCAAGTGCGGCCACACCGGCCGCCTGAGCCACATGATTCACAGACCAGGGTGGAAGATGAGGATGGATAGTACCAATCACATCCGGTGGGCCAATCATATAGCCAAGACGAATTCCGGGGATCGCATAAAATTTGGTAAAGCTACGGAGGACGAGCAACCGCTGGTGCTTCGTGACATCTTTGATCAGGGAACGTGAGGAAGAAAACTCAATAAACGCCTCATCAACGATCATCCAACACCCAGCCTGGTCGACTTGCCGCATCATTTGCCGAAGGTGTTGAACAGGAACGACTCTCCCGGTTGGACTATTCGGATGACAAAAAAACACCGCTAAATCTGATGCCACATTCTTCCGTCTCATCATTCGGGAAGCGAGCCCGTTCTCTTCAAGCGTTTGAGAAAGCCGCTCTAGTGGAGGGGTATACCTCCGGGTCGACTCCGCATGCACATAGGTACACCCTGCACCCGCTACCTTTAATGAGTATTCAAATTCCATAAACGTTGGGCCCACCACATACCCATGTTGCAAACCAAGGGCCTTGGGAAGCACTCGAATTAATTCTGCCGATCCGTTTCCCAAAAGAATCGATTCTTGAGAAATCCCATGTTCGCTCGCGAGGCGCTCTCGCAATATCTCTGACTGTGGATCCGGATAATTGACACAACCCGCCAATGCCTGTCGCATGGCACGCAGAACTGAAGCTGGTGGTCCCAGAGGATTAATGCTGGCGCTAAAATCCACAAAGGAACTCACGGGCCGGCCTAGAGCTTTCGCCACTTGATGGACGTTTCCCCCGTGTTTGACTGACTGATTCACATCATCACCCATCCACCGAGAATAATCACGAGAAACCCGGATGCCAACCCCATTAATTGTAAAACCAGGAAAATCTGTGAGATCGAAAACGGATTGCCCTGATCACCTAACGGTGCCCGTTGTTCAACCACTCCCTCATACACATTCACGCCACCCAATTGAACGCCAAGGGCACCGGCCATTGCTGCTTCAGGCCACCCACTATTCGGACTGGGATGATTCCGGGCATCACGCCAACAGATTCGCCAAGCCTCCCTCCCTCTTCGTAATCGCACTGCCGCAGCAACAGCCAGCAAGACTGCAGTAAGACGCGCAGGAATCCAATTCACGACATCATCTAGTCGTGCCGAAGCCCATCCAAAATCCCGATATCGTGTATGGCGATACCCGATCATCGAATCCAAGGTATTGATCGCTTTATATGCCAGCGCTAACGCCGGGCCTCCGAGAGCGAGACAACACAGCGGTGCCACAATGCCGTCAGAAGTACTTTCTGAAACAGATTCAATGGTGGCTCTAATCACTTCCGCTTCAGAAAGGTCGGTCGTGTCTCGACCGACCAATTGCCCCACAGCCAAACGAGCAGATGAAAGCGATTCTTCCTCCAACGCCTGATACACCCGAAAACCATGATCCCATAAATCCCGCGCCGCAATGGTGGTGAAACCCAGGGATATCCACATTACAACACCAAACACCTTATTCACGTGTGTAGCCCATTCTATAATCTCCTGGACAACCCAAAAGCACACAAAAGGAAGGCCCAAGGCTAGCACCACACCAGCGACCCTTGTTGCCAATGAGTTCTTGCACCATCTCAAGACAACCTGTTCATATACTTGAATACCTTTCCCCATAAGACGGACAGGATGCGGTAACCAACGGGGGTCACCCACGAGGACATCCAGGGCACAGACCGCCAATAATTTGAATCCCTCTAGGGAATCCATCTGGGTTATATGGGAAATTCGGGGATGGAGGAAGGTAGGGGGCTACCGGTTACCTCCGCTAGACATGTTGGACAAAGACAATCGTGATACTGTTTCACGATTTGGTCATATTGGGTATCACTCACGACCACCTTTCCGCACCAACATCGAGAAAGACCGCAATCAAACCCACGACCACATCGTTCACACGTCTTAGGATATTTTCGGGTCATTCTGAATCTACCCCAATGTTATCCAAGGAACAGAAGTGCAGGAGCCGCCAACACAAACAAAATTTCCAGGCCTTCGTTGATGGAGCCAAGGATATCTCCCGTGACCCCACCCATTTTTCTGGAGACCCACCACACAAACAATCGAATCACCACGGACCCCATAATGAGTAGCGCCAAAGCAGCCATCGGACCGAACAGCAAAAATAATCCTACCCACACCACAGTGGATGCCACAAGGACGTCGAGAGCCGACATATTCCGGATAAACGGTGCGGCCAACCCTTCAGGGCGTGGATACACCCCACCCCACGCCCCGACAACCATGGCCCATCGCCCTATGGCCGGCATGCACAGTATCATAGATTCTCGCAGTCCGACGGGTAAGGACATCAGTCCGACATATCGCAGGCCAAGACTCAAAATCAACCCCGTGGCCCCAAGAGCGCCAATGTGAGAATCACGGAGAATGCGAAGCCGATCCTCTGGCGTCTTCCCTCCAGCAAGGGCATCGACGGTATCAGCCAACCCATCCTGATGCAGACCTCCCGTCACCAGTACATACAGGGTTAGGAGCACGAGATTCAGCGCCATAGGTGCCAATGAATCCCCCAACACACGATCGACCATGACCAGGCCGGCGCCTAGCAGGAACCCCACAACAGGAAACCATCGAAGCGAAGAAGCAAACGTCGAAGAGGTCGTCACCGCTCCTGGGCTTCCAGGAAGAGGAATAATAGTGAGAAACTGCCACGCCAAGGCAAAGGAGGCCCACACGCCTCTCATTGCACCTCCGACACAGTT
The DNA here is from genome assembly GCA_036443915.1 of Nitrospirales bacterium. Lineage (GTDB taxonomy): Bacteria > Nitrospirota > Nitrospiria > Nitrospirales > UBA8639 > Nitrospira_E. The sequence continues at coordinate 10,478 of JAZFZJ010000059.1, read as the reverse complement.
GACACCGCTTCATCGACTCCCGCACTCTCGAACGACGCCATTTGGGTCAAACACGCCAAACTGGATTGGAGCAGCCCAATGGCTAAACACGCGCCCGTTCCTTCCCCAAGCCGAAGATCCAAATCTAATAAGGGTCGAAGACCGACATGATCCATGGCTATGTGATGACCAGACTCCGCAGACAGATGTGAGGGAATCAAATAGGCTTTACTCAAAGGGGCCATAGCAATGGCCAATAATGCCGCGGCTCCCGTAATAAACCCATCCAGAACGACTGGAATGCCGCAAGCGGCCCCACCTAAAATGATCCCCACCAATCCTCCGATTTCAAATCCTCCAACTTTAGCTAACACATCCAACGGATCCTGCGCATATGGTTGATTGAGAAGTAAGCCTCGCTCAATCACCTGAATCTTTCGCTTCAAACCAGCAGCGTCTACGCCCGTCCCCGTTCCTGTCACATCTGCCACTGCCCGATTGGTCATCACCGCCGTAATCGCGCTACTGGCGGTCGTATTCCCAATGCCCATTTCCCCAAGCCCGGCTAGACGAATTCCTTCCGCATAGGCATCCTGAACAAGCCGGATACCTATTTCAATGCTCTGCACGGCTTCATCCTGCGACATAGCAGGGCCTTCCGCGAAATTTTTGGTCCCCAAACCCACCTTTTGGACAATCAAATTAGGAAGATAGCCGAGATCACTTTGGACACCCATATCCACAATCCGCACCTTCGCTCCTACCTGACGAGCCAACACATTAATCGCTGCCCCACCCTTCAAAAAATTCAGCACCATCTGTGCCGTCACGGAAGACGGATAAGCGCTCACAGCCTCCTGCACCACGCCGTGATCGGCCGCCAGAGTAAACACCATGGCCTCTGGAACCATGGGAGGAAGGTTCTGTGTTATGGCTACATACTGTGCAGCCAATTCTTCCAATCGACCCAGACTGCCTACAGGCTTGGTTAGTCGATCCAACGCCGACTGTGCACGAACCTGGAAATCTCGATTTACAGGGTGAAGGGTCTTAAGCGTGTCTTGGATCAAATTGGAATATTGGGTCATTGTGTTATTTCAATCGAAGAGAAAGACCACTCACTAAAAAATGTACTTCATCGGCTTCAGCCGCAATTAATTGGTTCATCCGACCAGCCAAGTCACGAAACTCTCGACTCACTGCATCGCCTGGAACCAGCCCGAGCCCAAGTTCATTGCTCACCATAATGACCTGACTGGAACATGCCCTGGTAGCCCGAAGCAATTTTCTGACATGAGAAAGGATAGAAGTCGGCCGAATCTTATCCCGAAGAAGGTTATTCAGCCAAAGCGTCAAGCAATCAACCACGATAGTCGGATATTGTGATCCCTCATGTTCGAACCACTCTGTAAGTTTGACGGGAACTTCTTCCGTCGTCCATTTCTTGCCTCGTGAATGTTGATGTTTTCGAACTCGAACAACCATTTCCTGATCAAAGGGTTCCGCAGTCGCCACAAATACTCGGGGAGTTTTTTTGCTTGCTATCCGTAAGGCAAAAGAACTCTTACCAGATCTGGCTCCGCCCAATACAAATATCACGTGAGAGTGACCGAGCGCCCACACGGATTGTGATTTTCTCTTCGGAGGATGAACCGGTTTCTGAGATTGAGGTCCCCTGAGGGTAGAATAACGTAGGTGGGGGGAAGAGGGCATGCTGTTATTAAAAAAGCATCATCAATAAGGAAATTGGGTTTCGGCTTAGTGGTGGTTAAGCCCCCAGAACCACGGTTTAGGAATTAGGAAGGTATGCTGTCTGTCGCTCCCACAAAAATTCAGACTCACCTTGTGTTTTCGAAACCCAACGAGCAAAGACAAATAACGCATCACTCAAGCGATTTAAAAATTTCACCAACTCGGGATCAACCGTTTCTTCCCGGGAAAGAGTCACACACAAACGCTCAGCTCGGCGACAGACGGTCCGAGCAAGATGGAGGAACGCCGAGATGTCCCCACCACCTGGGAGGATAAATTCTTTTAAAGGAGCTAAGTCTTTTTGGCACTGATCGATCATCTGCTCTAAGGACACGACATCCTCCGCCGTGACTGTCGGCATATTGGGAAACGACTCCCCTGGTGCGGTTGCAAGAATGCCACCAATATCAAATAATTTATTTTGTATCCACTGAAGCATCTTTTCCACATGTACGGAAGCCTCACTGTTCTTTCCCGATTTTTCATTCGAAACTCGGACCACACCGATGACAGAGTTCAACTCATCAACCGTCCCATAGGCCTCGACTCGTAAGGAATCTTTCCACACTTCCTGCCCGCCTGCCAACCGGGTTTTTCCGGCATCACCCGTGCGTGTGTAGACTTTTGAGATTCGCATCGCGTTCGTCTCCAGGAGAATATAAACGATCCGTTATTTACCAATCGTGTAATTAAAAAAAATGCGAGGAAATCGTATAGGCATTGAATAGACAACCACAAGGGTCAAGGCTCAGGTAATCCTACAATTCCCCTGGACACCGCCATATAAACGGCACGGCCAATCAGTTCGCCGAGAACAGTGTGAAGGCCGCATTGATCCTCTTCAATCTCACCGCTGCCTCCCACCACGAGACAATCCGTACCGGTTAGGTCGGCCGGACGATCGGACTTGCGACTCATAACACGAGTGTCCCGAAACGCCGCGGCTTTCGCCGAGGCGGCGATGTGAATCGCCTGGATGCGTCCGCCGATCGTCGGAAGGCCATTGGTCGCCACCACGAGGTTTACCGTTCCTGCCGAACCGCCTCGATATCCCAGATCAACGTCCGCATCGTCCAGAACGGAGCGGGCATTCGACAGGCCGACGGTCGCCACGGCATGAACCCATGCTTCCGATGAAATCAGAAAGCAATCGTGATAAGCACTTACGTTCGCGGCAGTCATCAATCCTATAGTTTCCTCGGGAACAAGGGAAACCTCTTTGAACAGACGCCGAAAGTCCTCGGCTATCGTGTCAGAAGAACAAGAGATCTGAAGATCAACTTGACGGTTGACAACAGCAGACGCCGATGTCTCCCCGCCATTCCAAGGTGCCCAACTCAGGCATCCGAATACCTGCGGAAATCGTACGACCAGACAATGTGGCACGGTATTGATCCGAAGAGGAGACGTAATGGTATTCACAGGCTTATTTCACAGGAGGGTCCAGTGAAGGGGCAGACGTTTCGCCAAGAGCAGGATCAGAAACACCGGAACGATGACCGGTGCAATTCCCCCATGTTTCATAATGAACCAATTGTTCAAGAGGTAACCGTTTTCGCCACCCAGATTTTTCGAGATCAGGCTGATCAGCAAATTCTGCCACATAGCCAACACATAAATACGCAATAATCAAAACGTTTTGGGGAATACCTAAAACCTGTTTCAAGGCTTCATAATCCAGAATACTCACCCATCCCACGCCAATCCCTTCCGCACGTGCAGCAAGCCAAAGATTCTGAATCGCACAACAGGTGCTATAGAGATCGGTCTCGGGAACGGTTGCACGCCCTAAAACTAATGGGCCGCCACGTTCTCTGGTACAGGTTACGCAAATGTTTATAGGAGCCTCTTGAATTCCTTCTAGCTTTAGACTTCGATAGAGATCTGCTTTCGCACCTTGGTAGCGACGTGCGGCATCTTCATTTGCCTGGTGAAAGAGATCTTTAACCGCCTGCTTGGTTTCAGCATTTTGAATCACGAGAAAATCCCAGGGTTGCATATACCCCACGGAACCCGCGTGGTGAGACGCCAACAGGATCCGTCGAAGAATATCATGAGGAACGGGATCGGAAAGAAAGCCTTTTCGAACATCTCGCCGTGCAAAAATTGTTCGATATACAGCCTCACGTTCTTCAGGAGAAAACGTTCCGGAATTCCTTGGGGGCTCAAATGTCAAAACTCGACTCCTTTTTGCGCCGTAATGCCTTTGCGAAATGGATGCTTGAGCATTTTCACCTCCGAGACCAAATCGGCCACATCCATTAATTCTTGTTTAGCTCCACGTCCTGTGATCACGACATGGAGCATGGGAGGGCGTCGTGCCAGAGACGCCAACACCTGCTCCAACGAGATATAATCATGGTGAATGGCAATATTGAGTTCATCGAGAATGACCATACCGAATCCGGGATCCTGAAGAAACCCCTCAACCCTCTCCCAAGCCTGTTGGGCCACCTGAATATCCCGTTGTCGATCTTGTGTCTCCCAGGTATATCCCTCCCCCATTCTGAGAAATTCAACCTGCTCACCAAAACTTTTGAGTATCCGTTCTTCAGCGGTATCGATGGCTCCTTTAATAAATTGGACCACCGCCACCTTCATACCATGGCCGATGCACCGAATGGCCATTCCCAGTGCAGCCGTGGTTTTGCCTTTGCCTGCACCGGTATACACTATCAACAGACCCTTTTCTTCCTGAGCGGCCGAAATCCTTCGATCCACAGACTTTTTCAAACGTTGCATACGGGCTTGATGATCCGAATCAGTCATAACTTCTCCCTATGCCTTCATCCTGGCTGTCTTTCCTCTTGCCGCTTCTACCAAAGCTCGCGGGAGATGAGGGTGACTGGCAAAATGTAAATGCGTATACAAGGCTGTCACATTCCCAACCATGATCCCATCGCCCCCTCGACTGTGCCCTTGTGCATCGATGATCTGGCCCACATATTCAAGGGCTCTTTGGGGATGGAGTACCGAATAGTGGAATTCATGCCCCCGAATTCGCATCCCTTGCTCCCCAAGAAGACCAGTCTGCGTAAGAGTCAATTCTCGATAGCCAAGCGTCATATGCGTCCGGCTCATCTCCGTCTCCGCCGGGATCACCCCAACCATATCGTAGATCTTCCCATCGAAGTCCCGCAATGTATTAGCTAAATACATTAATCCACCACATTCGGCATAGATCACTCCGCCTTTGGCCGCAAAGGCTTGAATCGACTCGCGCATGCCAACATTATGTTCCAAGGCTTCGGCATAGATCTCCGGATATCCTCCACCCAGATACAGCATATCCACGTTAGGAAGGGAGAGATCCTTGATGGGTGAAAATCGACACAGTTTCCCTCCAGCCTTTTCAAGGAGGACTAAATTATCAGGATAGTAAAAACAAAAGGCGGGATCATAGGCCACACCAATCCTTACAGGTTTAGTGATGGACTCTGAACTCTCAGGCGGAGTATTCGAAATGGCGTACGACCAGTCCTGGTTAGACTTAGCCAGGTCCTCAACGCGAGGCATATCAATCGTCTCAGAAGCCGATTGTCCTAATTTGCTATAGAGATCTGTTCCCAAACCTTCCAGAGCCGTCCGTAATCCTAAATGCCGATCAGGAATCGTCAGATCCGAATCAGGGCGAAAATAACCTAGAACCGAGACATCCGTCTCCTTTTCAACAGCTTGCTTCAAGAGCTGATAGTGGCCTTCGCTCTTGATCCTGTTAAAGATCACACCCGCAATATGTAATGCAGGGTCAAATTTCGCATATCCATACACCATCGCGGCGGCAGACCGCGCCATGGCACTTCCATCCACTACTAACACAACCGGCGCATTCAACTGTTTCGCGATTTCAGCCGTACTCCCAATTTCTTGGGTTGGAGAACTTCCGTCAAAAAGTCCCATCATCCCCTCAATGACAGACAGATCCGCATCATGGGCCGCTTCCTGAAAAATGGAACGGTTCAATACAGATCCAAGCATCCACCCGTCAACATTGCGCGACTCCCGTCCACAGGCCAATCGGTGGTGCCCAGGATCGATAAAATCGGGTCCAACTTTAAACGGTTGGACTTTGCGGCCCTTCGCTCGAAAAGCGGCCAAGAGCGCCAATGTCACCGTCGTTTTTCCCACCCCACTATGCGTGCCCGCAACGACTAATCGAGGATACATCATAAGCTATTCACTCGATTGAGAACCAAAGGGATCCAGCACATCAAAACTCACTCGAACGCCGCCATAAATCGATCGAACTGGAGTCCCAAAGAAGAGCACCTCTTCATAATTTCTATCAAACAGATTCTCCACCCTCACATAGGCCTCAATGTGTTGGTTGATATCATAGTTCGCCGCAAAATTGACTACATGAAAATCCGGCATAGGCTGTCGGTTGCCGGTGGTGTTAAACCGTGACCCGACATATCGAAATGAAACAGTCATCACTAATGGATCAATCGGCTGATACGACAGGACTGCACTTGCTTGATGAACCGGCCACCGTGGCAACCGTTCCGCCGTCATCAGGTCCCTGGTCATGGTGTATGTGTACTGACCCTGTACGTCCAAGCTTTTCATGAAGGGGAGGTCTTGGGCCAACACCACTTTCATACTGGTTTCCCATCCGTGGGTTTTCGCACTTCCAATATTTTGGGCACAAAAATTAAAGACTGACAAACCACCACAGGCAACTGGATCAAATACCGTGGTAATAAGTTGCCGGTACCGATTCCAGAAATACCCCACACTGAACGACAAGCGTTTTTCAAAAAGACTTTGATCAACCCCCACATCCATACTCTGACTTTTTTCAGCCTTAAGATCGGGATTCCCAAAGTTTGGAAAAAATAATTCATTAATATCCGGGGCACGAAACCCCGTGGCGTAACTACCCCGAACTTTCGTTCCAGTTTCTTTCAGAAGATATCCTCCCGTTACGCGATACGTGGTGGAGTCACCAAACGTATTATTGGACTCTTGGCGAAACCCGCCTGTCGCAAACAGCCTATCCCAAAGATTGAGTTGAACCTGAGCAAAACCCGAATGACTGGAGATCGTTTTTTCAGGAAATCCCGTGGATGATCTATTTTCCCCTTGGTTTTGACGGTATTGATAGCCCATGCTCAGAAGAATGGGATCACCGATCTGGAAATTTTGCTGCCATTCAATCCGATCCGTTTGCGTATCAATCTTCGAATTATTAAATCCTGGGACCGGAGTCGTGACAGGAGGATTCCTCGAAAAAAACCGTTGGAACGTCCCAGCCTGGGTGTCTAAATCCTCGTCGGTCCGGGATAACGTCAGTTGTTGATCCCACCATTCCGTCAACGGTTGAGAATACGTCCCACTATAAATATATCGTTGACTCGTCGTTTTCAGTTTAAACACATCCGCAGGGCCAAAGGAATTATCGAAATTAATATCTCCATTTATCCATCGAAACGTAAAATCGAACCGCCCTTCTTTCGGCAAGGCAATCCCTAAGCGAGTTGAACCTGTCCAATTTCGATAGGCATCTCGCTCCACCGCACCACGCCGATAATTGATTGCAGAAAACCCTTGTTCATCCCATCTTGAGAGAGACATCGCAATATCCACTGGGCCTTTTTGACCAGAAAAATTGGCCCCTTCCCGAATACTATTAAATGACCCATATTCGAAAAACCCACCGGCCCTGGGAGGGCCACTTCCTCGTTTGGTGGTGATATTAATGACTCCACCCATGGCATCCGAGCCCCACACCATACTTTGCGCACCTCGAAGAATCTCAATTTTTTCGATATTGTCCGTGGTTAAATGTGCAAAATCAAACAGGCCCAAGGTGGGGCTGTTCATAATAGCCCCATCAATCAACACCAATGTCTGATTCGCTGACCCTCCCCGCATGCGGACCGAGGTGGAGGTTCCGGCTCCACCGGTAGAGAACACTGCTAGACCCTGACTGAGTTTTAAGGCCTCAGCCACAGTCTTAATATTTCTTCGTTTGAAATCTTCCGCCGTTAATACCTCAACGGCACTGGTTAGGTGACTGACGGGAACCGGCGTTTTCGTAGCCGACACGACAATGGGATCCATCTGGTGGACAGGAGCTGTATCCCCTGGATAGGCCTGCACTGCAGCCTGCGAGGAACCCGACTCTTCAGCTGGGGTATCTGCCGCGGTGGTGACAGAAGGAAATAAAAAGATAAGAACAAGAAGAGAGAAAAGCCAAATGACACCAGACTGGTAAAACGCACGCGCACAAACGTTCGTGGACATGATCCACCTCCCTTTAGCTCGAAGGGGTAATATGGGAAAAACCGGCAGTTGGATCTCCTGACTTGCGGATCGTTGTTCCTCTGCGCCTTCTCATGGACATCATGCCCACAATGGCCTCCTGCAGAGTCACTCCCCGCTTACAGTGGCGGCACCGTGCTGGATTTTCACCAGCTTCCCCATGACAACCGTTAATGATCCGCTAAAGAACCCGCCTCCTTGTTAAATAAGTTAATAAAAACGTTCAGGTTTCAGGGTTAAGGGTTCTGCCTGTAACTTGAAACCTTAACTTGAAACTTCCGTTATACCGGCAACGATACACGAGGCAACCCCGATTGGGGATGCCGATCCACCAAAACAGGACACCCGTAGACGGGTTCTAGCACCTCCGAGCAAATAACCTCTTGAGGCGATCCCATTTCCACAATGCTTCCATGCTTCAGCAACATGAGCCGATCACAATATTGACTCGCTAAATTCAGATCATGCGACACCAGCACTACTGTGAGTCCACGTTCTTTATTGAGCCGTCGGAGAATTCTGGCAATATCCAATTGATGATGCAGATCCAAAAACGCGGTGGGCTCATCCAACAGAAGCACGTGGGGCTCCTGAGTTAAGGCCCTGGCAATCACCGCTCGTTGCCGTTCACCACCTGACACATCGGTGATCAACCGGTTCCCCAAGTGCGCCACATCCAAGTCGCGCATAGCCGTTTGGGCAATCGCCACATCTTCCGAATCTTCCCAATGCCAGCCCGCAAAGCCAGCATGATGGGGGAAGCGTCCCATGAGCACCATTTCACCGATCGTAAAGGGGAAATGTTGTTGTGTTTCCTGGGGAACAAACGCCACCCTTCGAGCAATATCCGCCTGCGAAAGTTGCTGGACATCTTGCCCAAATAAGTTGATGGTTCCTTGCTGAGCCGTAAGGATGCGAGCTAGCAGTTTGAGCAGAGTACTTTTCCCAGAACCGTTAGGACCAAGAATCCCTAATATGCCCCCCGATTCAATCGAACACGTAATCCCTTTTAAAACCGCATCCGGATTCTTGGCAAACCGTGAACGATACCGAAAGGTCACATTTTGGACAGACAACGCTGGATCGGAGACGTGGGAGGCTGAATCTATCATATGACGACCCGCGCACGCCGATTCACCAATAAATAAAGAAACACGGGACCTCCGACCAACGCCGTTATGACCCCAACGGGAATTTCAGAAGGACTGATGAGAGTTCGTGCAGCCGTATCAGCCACCATGAGAAATACGCCGCCCGTCAACCCAGCAACAGGAAGCAAAAGACGGTGGTCAGCACTCACCGCTAAACGAACGGCATGAGGAACAATGAGACCCACAAACCCGATTAGCCCACTAAACGCCACGACGGCGCCAGTGATCAATGCCGTCGCCACAAACACCAGTTTCTTGACTCGTTCAACCTCAACTCCCAAGGACCGTGCCGCTTCTTCTCCCATAGTCAAGATATTGAGAGATTGAGCCTGAGAACCCAACACAAGAAGACCCATTCCAAGATACACAACCAAAATACCCAAGGTTGAATAATCAGGACCGGTCAAAGAGCCCATGAGCCACGCATACATCCCAAAAGCTCGATTGGGTTCTGACACACTGGTGAGAAACATGATCAGGGCGGAAAAAATTGCACTCAGGATGACACCGGAAAGCAACAAGGTATAAATAGAAAATCCAAACTGTGTCGTGGAAATCCGATAGAGAATCAGAAGAGCCACTAACGCTCCCACAAACCCACACACCGGCAATGCGGACAAACTCCACATCGAAAGTCCCACGCCAAATAACAGCGCGACCGCGGCCCCTAAGGCGGCACCACTGGAAATACCTAGGACGAACGGATCTGCCAGCGGGTTTCGCAAAAGGGCTTGAAGGGCGACACCAACCGCAGCCAGGCTGCCACCAACCAAGAAGGCTAACAGTACGCGAGGCAACCGAACCTGAAGCAGGATGACTGCTGTCGGATCCGTTCCCGCCTGACTGGATGTCTGACCTATCATGGCCCCCGTCACCAGGGACACAATCTGGGAAAACGAAATCACTTCCGTCCCAAACCCCAGACATCCCACAAGCGCCACAACCGCGAGCAGGAAAGACCCGCTTACCCAGATCAACCAACGACGAATCGTCAGCGAAGACAGCCGAGAAGTTTGAGAGGGAATGGACGACCGAGTCTGAATGGGGTCCCTCAATTTCATGGAAGAAGGCGAAGGAGAAATTTGAGGGGCTGTGACGGTTGGCTTCACACCAGGACCTACTTGACTTTTTCCTCTTGGACCACTTCCGGGTGCAAGATCTTCACTAAGTGTTTAAGCCCTTCAATAATTCGAGGCCCAGGGCGATTGAGTAAATCACTTTGCACTTGAAAGAGTCGCCCTTGTTGAACGGCCGACAACGTGTCCCACCGTTTCCAAGCATCTTGTTCGGCCTGGGGAATGCCTTCCTGTGTTCCAACAGGAAACAGCA
>JAZFZJ010000058.1:0-7549 GCA_036443915.1 Nitrospirales bacterium | reverse complement strand
GAATTCTTCGACCCACCTCTGGGAGAAGTTTAGTTCTTAACCCACATATGCACTTTTTGATCCCTTGGAAAAATTCCTACACAATGATGAGGTCCCTACGTGATACAAGCGAGACGATTTTTTGGGGTACCCCCCTCAAATCAGTAAGCCCCCACCCCCTGCCTCGAAAGAATTAAATAAAAATCTAGTGTCAAATAGGTGTCAGAAAGAGAGACAAAACCAGGTGAACAGGGGGTAATAGAGACCAATAGAGGAAAGAGACCGAGCGTGCGTTTAAGCAGGCAGGGCAAGGGGATTGCCCGTGTTTACTAGCGTTTGAGCAACCCCCTTAAAATGGACACGAAGCCCAATACTCTGCCGCTGCCTGCGACGTTTACTAATGTGTTGGGTGAGCAGATAAAGAAGGAAAATCCCGGTACGGCAATTCGGCTCTATAGTCGATACCCGTTTCCCCATCGAAAAGGGACTGAAGTTTACGACCAATTTGAAACGGATGCGCTCAGGGCACTTGAGCAAAATCCCAAAACCCCTTTCTACCGAAAGGAAATTATCAATGGCAGATTGTCCATGCGTTATGCGATTGCCGACGTGATGCGACCTGCTTGTATCGGTTGCCATAATGACCACCCAGAAACGCCAAAAAACGATTGGAAAGTTGGGGACGTTCGTGGGGTTGTCGAGATCATTACCCCAATCGATCAGGTAAACACAGGTCTATTAAATGGGGCGATGATTCTCCTTGGCTGTGTTACCGTCGGGTTGCTTGTCGTGGCCTGGTTCAGCATTTTTATCATCAAAAAACCCATTCACGAGGCGGTGAAGGAATTATCTGCCACATCAGGGCAACTTGCAAACACCGCCGAACAGCAGGAACAAGCGGCCATATCGCAATCTGGGTCGGCAAATGAAACAACCGCGACTATGGAAAAGTTAGGTGCGGCTTCCACGCGGATGGCCGAACAATCGGAAGTGGCGTCGACGGGAACTCAGGAGGCGGCGACCTTAACTGAGCAAGGCTCGGGCATGATCGTGCTTGCTCGGGAGGGAATTGATGCGATTCAGGAAAAAGTCGAAAAAATCGCTGAAGAAATTTTTCTTCTATCGGAGCACTCCAGTCAGATTGAAAACATCACTCGGCTAGTCAGTGATTTAGCAAATCAGACTAATCTCTTGGCTCTGAATGCTGCCATTGAGGCTGTCCGAGCCGGAGAACATGGCAAAGGTTTCGCGGTCGTGGCCGGTGAAATCCGGAAACTTGCCGATCAGAGTAAATCTTCAGCTGAAAAAATTAATGTGCTGTTGATTGATATTCAGAAAACGACCAAATCTACTGTCATGGTAACCCAAGAAGGGGCCAAGACCGTCCAGCAAGTGAAGATACATGCTCAAGGGGCCCTAGATTCGTTCGCGAATGTCCGGACGGCTGTGGACAGTGCGTACCAAAGTGCCATGCAAATTACGCTGAATGTGAAACAACAAGCCAAGGCTGTCAAACCCGTTATTGAAGCGATGAGTTCGCTCAATGCTGGAGCGAAGAAAACAGCCGAGGGGATTCATGAAACCAAGGAAGGGGTGCAAACGCTGAAAAAGATTGCTGATACCCTTCAGGGTATGGTGTAAAGCATGTTCAAAATGGAAGGGATTCAAGGGGGCCAAACCTCGAAGAATATACCGGTGGGAGTCGAGTCCATTGTGGCGTGGTTGGGAGCTCGACCTTCCTCCTTTTGTGGGATTCGAATTTTCCAGGAGGAAACGAAAAAACTGAGTAAAGTCGTTCGAACTAGAATGACGGCTCTTTCTGTGAAAAATTCAATACCGTATTTTCAGCTTATCGATTCCCAGTCAGAGGAGGGTTTAGCAGAATGGGAACAATTGCCTGCCCAGACGGTAGGGGCCCTACAAGCCAAGATCTTTCCAGATTCTGTAATGTATCAACGACCACAAACGATTCGATTCATATCTCAATGGGGCAGTCTGTAGGACCATGAAAATCTGTGATAACCCGGTTTTAGTATCCAAGCTTTTATTCCATCTCAACGCACGCTCATTCTCGCCCTTTCGGGAGAGTGGATTGTGCTCAAGCTGTGGGTGAACCATGCACTGTTCTACCTCAATTTTGCCAATAACATCCGGATTCCACTTAATCTTCAATCGACATCACACGCGTTATGCATTCCCTCTTCCTTTAGTGAAAGAGGTCATTTGCCTCCCCGAGCTGGTCTCCCTTGACAATATGCCAGATCATATCGTTGGGATCTTTAACTACCATGGGCAACTTGTGCCGGTGATGAATCTGGATAGCCCCTTAGGGCACGTTTCATTTCGGTACAAGATTAGTGACAATATTCTCCTTTTCAAATGGGATGGCTTTGTTATTGGATTGATTGTAGATGAAGCTCGGGATTTGTTGGATATTCAACCAGAAGAGATGGAATTGGACCCCCCACCAGAAATCGAATCTGGTCTTCCGCACCCTCTTATAGCTCATTTGCTGCCGCATGATGACGGTGTTATCAATGTGTTGCATCCACTTCCCTTACCCCAAGAGCGAGATACCATAAAGCAGTTCATTCAGAATATATCTGAATCTGACAATGATGGTCAGCTGAGTAATGCTCCCAATCTTATCCGGGGAATGACGCTGTTGGAACAAACCATGTTGCGGGAACGTACCACGAGTCTCATGGAATCTGACCAAGCAGACCTCTCGGAGTTCACTCAATTCGTTGTCATCCGTATCAACCAGGAATACTTTGGGATTGATTTAGGCTTAATACGGGAATGTGCAGAATTTCAGCGCGTGACTTCCATTCCCGGCTGTCCAGAATTTGTTGTTGGTCTCATCAATGTGCGTGGTGACGTATTACCCATTGTTGACTTGCGTGCCACACTCAATATGCCGATCGCTGAGTGCGAAAATTTCCACAAGGCTGTCGTCGTCCAGTTTGAAAATATTTACGTCGGTATTGTTGTTGAAGAGATCATTGAGTCCGTTTTTCTTCAAGTAAGTGATATGGTGTCTGGTTCCTTGACTGGGAGCGTGAAGGAAGAAGGGTATATTCGGGGAATTGCTCAATTCCATGATCAAAAATTCCTTAAAGTGTTGGATTTGCAGAAGCTCCTGATGAATGGAGAATTAACGGTTGACCAAACATTTTCCCAGTCAGCATCTGATCATCAGCAGGCTATTTCGGAAGATAGTGTTGAGCCTGAAGTCAGTGAGGGTGATGAATTACATACCATTTTTATCCGGGAGAGCAAAGATTCCCTGAGAGATTTCCGTGAATCGATTTTGAAATTACGAGATACTTTGAGTGACACGGGAGATAAAACGGAGGGCTTCGGGCAGGCGGCGCTACAAAGAGCCTTCGACCAATCCCATTTTCTGATGAGTGTCGCCCGAATGTTGGGAGCCCGAAAAATGGAAATTGTCGCTCGTCGTGTTGAGGACCTATTACGAGCTGCGAAACAAGGACAGGACGTGGTGACTTTAGAATTTGTTGACTACTTGGACCATGGCGTCAATGGTGTTCAGGCACTCTTGGATGAATTTACGACAGGGGCCACGACGGACATTGATCCCAGCAGCTTTATAGATGAAAGAGCCTTAGTCGAAGTAGGAATTGCTCACAAGCCTACGCAAGTACGACTGGACGAAGAGGCCCAAAGAGATCATGGGGGAGCCCTCTTAGTAGAATCCGCCAGATTAGATGACTTGATGATTCTGGTCAATGACCTGAAGGCGGTCATTTGTGGACAGCAGGAATCCCTCGTCGATACCGCACATCTTGTGGAGTTTTCCGATTCTTGGAGTCATGCGGTCTTTGAGCACCGCGCAATCGGTGCAAGGGGAAATCGTTCAAGGCAGCTTATGACTAGGGACGATATGGCGAATTTTTATAAACAGGAAAGCCAACAGCTTACCGTATTAACTAGTGTGGTTGGTCGCGTCGCGAGAACGGTCGGTGATGAACATCAGCGATTGAGTTCGATCTCAGAGACAATAGAGGAACATATCCGGTCAATGAGGCTCCTTACTTTTTCCTCCTTCTTCCAACATCTACCAAAGATGGCCTCTGATATCGCTCGGACATTACATAAAGAGGTTGAGCTGAGTATTGAAGGTGGGCATATGACGGTGGATAAGCAAGTCCTGGAAGAATTAAAGGAGCCGTTACGTCATCTCATTCGAAACGCTATTTACCATGGGATTGAATCGCCAAGCGAACGGATTCAAGCCGGTAAGCCAAAAATGGGGGCCCTTCGGCTCTATGCCTTTCAAATGGGAACCTACTTGCTTCTGGAATTATGGGACGATGGGAGAGGATTGGATATTGAGGCTATCAAACAGACCGCTGCCCAAGACCAACTGTTTACTCGTGAGGAATTGGAGGCGATGCCTCTTCCACAAATTGAATCATTAGTTTTCAATCCGGGCTTTTCCACAGAATCTTCTCTCCGAGGTGTTTCGGAAAAGGGAATGGGATTAGATGTGGTCCAGTCTGCTGTCAAGCGTCTCAAAGGAGCGGTGTATGTCGGGTCGACTCCCGGTTCTGGCTGTATGATCCAAATCCAATTGCCAGGGCCCGTGCCGCCCGTTCACGTGTTAATCGTCTCCGTGGCAGGCCAGAAATATGGAATTTCTATCGACCAGGTTCAGACGACGACCCACTTGCATTCGAAAGAATCGCAGGCTTCCAAGAATCAGGAATTTGTGAGTGAAGATGGCCAAGTTGTTCCGCTTGTGTCTCTTGCTGATTTATTGGAAGTGGGGGATAAGGCCATACAGGACGAACTCTTTTCATGCGTGGTTGTAATGGTAGAGGGCAAACCGCTTGGGTGCCTTGTTGAAGAGATTTTGGGTGAACAAGAAGTCAAACCCCAACCACAGGGAATCATTTTAAAAAAGGTGCGGAACGTAGCAGGTTCTACCATTCTCAATACTGGAGAGGTATGTATCATTTTGAATCCTGATGACTTGGTGCGGTCGGCCCAGAAACAACAGGCCGTTACACTCACCCCCTGAATCGAGTAACCACCGCATTCAAGGGATCAATAGTTTACAGTTCTCATAAGATAACCCCTAAGCAAGCTACGGGGAATGGGAGTCATTAAAATGCCAGTGAATACGCAATCTTCACCGAAAGGTAATCCCCTAATGAAGAAAAACAAAGATATTCTTCATCTCTTAGAAGAAGTTCAAACAGTCGCTCAGACCTTGTGTGGCGAAAAAGCAGACCTGGGAGACCAAGTGAAGAACATCGAAGCTAAAATGTCGACGCTTAGGGGAGAGAACACTCAAGAAATAGGGAACCTACGGGAGATCAATGGGCGCTTGACCACAGAGTTGCAGGAGACGAAAACCGAACTCACGAAAATCGAAGCTGAAGTGTCGACGCTTAGGGGAGAGAACACTCAAGAAATAGGGAACCTACAGGAAATCAATTCGCACTTGACCCAAGAGTTGCAGGAGACGAAAACCCAACTCGCCCAAGCTTTACAGGCTCCGCCTAAGGTCGAACCCACCAAAATCGAAGCCCAATTGTCGAAGCTTAGGGCAGAGAAAACCCAAGAAATATGGAACCTACAGGAAATCAATGCGCACTTGACCCAAGAGTTGCAGGAGACGAAAACCCGACTCGCCAAAGGCTTACCGGCTCCTCCACCTCAGACCGAACTCACGCAAGAGGTGCAGACCTTACAGGCCAGTAATGCACACTTGACCCAAGAGTTGCAGGAGACGAAAACCCAACTCGCCCAAGTTTTACAGGCTTCTCCGACCAAGACCGAACCCACGAAAGAGGTGCAGAAGTTACAGGCCAGCAATGCGCATTTGACCCAAGAGTTGCATGAGGCGCTGGCCCAACTCGCCCATAGGGTACCATCAGGTGAGGAAAGTATAGATTCCTTATCTCCTGAAGTCCAAAACTTGAAAGAACAACTCAAACATGCGGAACTCCATAACCAATTATTGGAGCAGGAAGTGTCAAAACAACATGATGAAATCCAGGAACTAGAAAGAAGCCTTGAAACCAATACATCTGAAACCATTGCTTCTTCTTCGCCAACGCCCCGTACTTAACGCACATTTGGGGGAACTGGGCATCATCTTATATCGGAATGATTTGTCGATTCGCAAAGGCCAAACCGAGATATGAAAAACGTCAATTCCCTTCTTCTGTGATTAATGCCGGGGATGGGTGGTATGAACATCTCACACAAGCCCTGCAAGATGTGAATACCATTAAGGAGAAAAAGGAAAAGCTTCAAGGGTTTACCGTTGTGATTGTTGGGGACGTTGCCCATAGCCGAGTGGCGTGATCGAATATTGCCGCCTTAACCAAATTGGGGGCGGAGGTAAGAATTGTGGCTCCGCGACCATGCTCCCTCTATGTGTCGAACGACTTGGCGCCAAAGAATTTTACCGATTTGATGACGCGTTAATCGGAGCCGATGTGATTATGATGCGACGATGATCCGCCAACAGAAAATATTAATCCCTAACAAGAGGCATTAACATGAAAACTTCTATAAATATCTTGATTTTACTCCTCTTTTCGATTTGCGCCTGTTCGCAAACTGTTGACTCTGAGTATTCCACCTTGGAGGTAGCAAGGAAGGAAAATGCCATTCGGACAGGATTGATTCCAGAATGGTTGCCAGATACTTCCCGGCAAATCAAGGTGGCCTTTGATATTAGTACCAATGAAAAAATTTTGGCGTTCCAATATAAGGTCGCTGAGGGCTGGAACCTGCTGAAAATATGCGAGCCAATAGACTCATTTGATCCGCCAAAACCTCAATTAAATCGTTCCTGGTGGCCCGAAGATGTTCCTGTCAATAATGGCTCTACTCCCCGACATACTTTTTACACCTGCGAAAATGGAGAATCTTTTCTTGCGGTTCATCCGAAGGTCGGGCAAGTTTTTTATTGGAACACCAAGTACTATTAATCTGACAATACTAGACCATACATCCTATGCGGCATCCGCAATCTTAGGATGGTTGAAGTACTTTTTCACCCTGTCCGGTAACTTCTGCAATGTCTTCATGTGTGCGCGCACCTTTTCTGTGAAACCATCTGTATCTCGAGCCCGTGAGCGTGAATGCACCCCTGCCTTCAGATCGCCATTCAAATATTCGTCAGGATTTAATTCCGGGGCATAGACCGGGAGAAAAAAGAGTTCGATTTTCTCCGTATAATCTTGCAGCCACGCCTTGACCACTCGGGCATGATGGACGCGCAGATTGTCCAAAAATCAGAAAGATCTTCCTCTCCGTATCCTTGATCAGGTGCTTCATGAATTTCGTCAACATCTTCGCGTTCATAGTGCCCTTATAAAAGTATTGTCAAATCAATTCGCTTTTGGCAGACTGGCGTGATGAAAAGCAAATCACCCAGCGACCAACGTCACCGTTTTCCCTCTGAAATTATTAGCCACGCCGTGGGGCACTACCCTCGTTTCTACCTGAGTTTCCGTGAAGTCCAAGAGCTACTCGCCGAACGAGGCATCACCGTCCCCTACGAAACCGTTCGTCAATTGTGCCA
>JAZFZJ010000057.1:0-8642 GCA_036443915.1 Nitrospirales bacterium | reverse complement strand
CCCCCATATATTCGAGTCCCGCACTACAGGCGACCAGTTTGAATTGGCCAACCTTTTTTGCTTCCTCGAACATATCCGAAATGAGTGGAACCTTGCGTTCGCGAATCAGACGCGCGACTTCAGGGGCTTGAGCTGCATACTCTGGGGGGAAATCTAATTCGTTCAATCTCCCTTCTGCCAATTTTTTGATGGTCCAAAAAAGCAAGACCACCGTCACGTCCTTCCCCATAGCCGCGGCCGTTAAACCTAAGGTGGCCACTTGATGGAGCTTATCGTACGTCGCGTTGTGCGCATAGATCACAAATCGGGGTTTAGGTTCCATATCTCACACAGTCCCTGCACTCAGGAAAACAGTGGTTTCCGCTTTCAACTTCTGGTCGCCGCACAACGCCCAGAAGTCTAGCCCAGATGGCTAAAGATTCTCCGTGATGGGTTTATCGCTTTGTCGGTCGAATCAACACTTGTGGTTGGCGGCGAGTAAGGGTCCATCCTTCTTCCTCATAGAGCAAACAACATTTCAGACGACCGCAGACCCCAATGCGGTGGCTATCCATTCCACTCATCGGTCCATCGGCCCGACCACGAGGGTAGACTGGCTTAAAATCCGTTAAGAAACTGGAGCAACACAAGACGAGGCCACATGTATCGACACCACTGATTCTTCCGGCTTCTTCCCGGGTCGAAATCTGCCGCATTTCGATCCGGCATCCGAAGCGGCGGGCCAAATCTTTCACCAATTGACGAAAATCGATTCGCTCTTCGGCGGTATAGGTAAATGTCAGGGAGCGTCGCAACAATGATCCAAATACTTCCACCAATTTCATCCCGAGCCCTAACGCCTCAATACGCTCGAGGCAAAACTCCCTACCCTCTTGAGCTAACCGTTGTTGACGGACAATCGCCCGTTCATCTTGTTCATTCGCTTTTCGAACAATGGTTTGCATCGCACGCATGGGCGGACTGAACGGCAGTATCTGCGGGGGAAGGTAGACTTTTCCAAATGTCTGATCGGTATCTAATTCCAGAAGAACCCAATCACCAACTTTAACCGAAGAATCATCCGTTCGGGTCTTTTTCACTTCTCCAAGATCCCGCACTTTGACTCCGATCAGAGCCACTTGGTCAGGATACACCTCTTGGTCTTCAGATTCCTGTACCATGGATCGTTTTCTCCCATTTACTATCGAAACATATTGTGGATAGGAGGTTCAATCATACCGAACTCATCGAAGTAGGCCAAGTCATGCTCAGGAGGTTATCGCAAAAACTGTGGGGCCTCGTGATCCAACTGATATAATTCCCGAGGAGCCAGGTTATCCGCCAAATGACGAATCGTGGTTACCCCATCGGGGCCAGCTTGAAAAACATCAAACGCCCGCCCGTAATGATAATCACATCCAAATGGTTCCAGATCCTGCTTGAGGCGTTCTGGAGGGTCCCAGTGAGCAGTCAGAAGTGCTGTGCGAGCGGGGTTGCGCCCACTAAACATAAAGGACAGATGGTCAGGATACCAATCCGCACCGCCCGTGGCATAGGAGACGAAGAGTTTGGCTTGAGCCGTCTGGCACAATTCTGCGAGATAGGCATTGGTTAAAAAACCATTTTCTCCAACCTCTAACCACTTTCCTGGATGAGATAAACAGGCATAGGCCGCATAACTGCGGACTTCTTTGAGTTGTTGCTGGGAGGCAAAGACCAGGGAAATGGGGCCGTATTTCGAAACGAGATTGGCCATAATCCGATCCTGCAACGCGGACCGTCCATCATTAGTAGGCCCACTATCAGCATGGACCAGGGTGTTTCGTCCACGGTGAGAAATCAAATAACAATTTCGAGGAAGATCCACATCACAGGGATCTTCTCCAAAAAAGGGGACGGACACGACCTGGACCTGACCCACCCGCCAGCTCTCCCCATGTGCCAATTCCGTTACCTGCGTAAAGCCCAGCTCCCGGAGGAGGGATAGATAATCAAAATGGAGCTCGTTCCGATTTTTTCGACTCGGGACGAAAATAGGTACGTCCTTTGGCAAATGGTATAAGGTGCGTGGATCAACATGATCGTCATGATCGTGGGTGAGGAAAATCCCAGCTGGGCGCGGAAGGAGGTTGGCCCACAGCGACGGGACGGGAGACTCGGCAAACCAGGGCATTAGCCATGGATCAAACCACAAAAAGCTGTCAGCGTGACGATACATCAGGGCCGCATGACCCAGATGCACGACATCCTGATCTCGCGTGACCTGTCGCCAGTGCGCTTCAAGAGAGTCCTTTGGTGCAATGGCTAAACAGTCATGATCTTGCAACAGGGTAAAAAGATGAGCCATTTGCCGCTCAAGGTCACGTCCACTGGCCTGGGCAACTGTCTGAATTTCGGCCATCGTATGTCGGCCCGAGAGATATCCAAGGAAACGCCCCACTTTGTCCCCAATATGTCCCTCAAATCCAAAGGGAATAGCCTGACGTCCCACGGCGTTAAAAATTCGTAATCCCCCGTATGTCATGGTGGCCGAGGCGGTGGGATTTTTGGGGTATGCCCAATGAAACGTACCATCTGGCTTCCGCCCACACTGAATATGTCGTTGCAAGGGTGGACGGGATTGCACAACTTCTGCATAGGCATCTTCCAAACGACGCGATATATAGGGATCATCAATAGAAGTCCGCTTGGCCATGATGTCACTCATGGCCGTCTCGATCCCACTCATCATGATTCCATGCACCTGATGAAGACTGCTGACCACATCGGGATCCACCCCACCCAAAAATGGAAAGGGCCCAGGGGGTTCCGCACTCTCTAACTGCACCCAAACCCAGGGGTTCAGACCGACGAAAAGTTTGGAGTCAATCGTATCCCAGGGATTCATACATTCGGTTCCGTCGGTATTCTGAGTGAGAAAGTTTTTATTGGACAAATGTGAGGGTCGGGGAACGACCACCACTCACTAAAGTTGCACTGACGGTTCATATAACACCTGAATGGTATTGTGGTCTGGATCTGCAAGATAAAAGGAGAAACTCCCATCCCTATGCTGTTTCAGGGGTTTCACGATCGTCGCCCCTTTTTCGGCAACCTCGTGAAACAAGGCCTCCACACTTTCGGGTGAATCCATTAAAAACCCCAAATGATCCAACGGGTGAACGTGAGATTGGTTGAATTGCGGTAACTCCGCCGGGGAAATTTGGTGGAGGGCAAGGTTATCACAGCCCGTGCTAAGGTACACATTCTCTGGATCCGGCTGCCACACAACTTTCATGGCAAAAAGCCCCTCATAAAATGCTTGGGAGGCCTGAACATCGCGTACTCGAAGAGCGACATGCCGCAGACCACACGTTTTCCCCTTCTCGTTCATTCCTTCCCCTTACTTATGAGTAATCTGGAGCCTTTCCCTGGGAAGCCATCATACTTAGGCCCTCAGAAGGGAGCAAGTTGATGATGAGATCCTAGAATTTTTACCTGGGATCGGTCATTCAGAATTCCCTCCGAATTATGGTACTTTATGAGGAACCTAAAATCATTTTGAATGGAGACATATGGATAGCCAAAGGAGAATATGATGGTACAGTCTTATTGGACACAATACATGACGTGTATGGTGCTTGGAATCATGCTGGGGATGATTCCCATGGATTTTTACGGAAAGGCTCAAGCTGCTGGTGCCTCTGCTCAGGAGATCACTGGAAAAGATGGTGCCCCAATGGTTTTGATCCCCGAAGGGCCTTTTCCGATGGGCGTCCCGAAAGCGGCTCGCGATGGTGGGGTAGACGAGCGACCCAATCATGAGGTATTTATCTCTACCTTTTATATGGATAAATATGAAGTCACCAATGGGCGATACCTTCAATTCGTGACAGAAACTGGCCACCGGACTCCCCAACACCCTACTGATCCTACTAAAGGACTATGGAAGGGAAATATGATGCCCGAATCGGTCACCGACCTTCCCGTTATCAATGTCGATTGGGCAGATGCCCAGGCCTACTGTCATTGGGCTGAAAAACGCCTCCCCACCGAAGCCGAATGGGAAAAGGCTGCCAAAGGTCCCAATGATTGGCGCTTCCCATGGGGTAATGTTGAGCCAACCCAGGAACATGCCAACTTCAATCAGCTCGCCTGGCGGGGAGAAGCCACGTTGGTTCAAGTGGGAATCTATGAAAAGGGGAAAAGCCCCTATGGTGTGTATGACGTGGCAGGGAATGTTTGGGAATGGGTGGCTGACTGGTATGACCCGGAGTATTACCAAAAAAGTCCATACAGGAATCCCAAGGGGCCTGAAACCGGGACCTCCAAAACTCTTCGGAGTTCAGGTTGGCAAGGCGAAACCCCACAGATGCGAATCTTTACTCGGATAAAAAGCCTCCCCACAGATCGTAATCATTCCACTGGTTTCCGATGCGCCAAGGATGGACCGGATCCGTGAACCCCCTAACTCATTTCTCACGACTGCCTGCTCCACATGACCACTGATCCAACTTCTTCGGGGTTTCAAGGACTTCAGGTCGGTGCTCTGGAAAGCCGAATGGCTCTTGACATGGAGCGATTGATTTTCCGCCACGGGGGGTTACCCCTTGTAGCCCCGTCCATGAAAGAAATTCCTCTATCTGATCACCCTCAAGCCCTGGAATTTGGCCAGGACTTACTTGCAGGGCAAATCGATATGGTCATTCTGCTGACCGGGGTAGGGTGCCGGATACTACTAGACATATTAAAAACCCAATGGCAGCTGGAGTCACTTATTAATGCTTTGCGCCATACCGTGCTGGTCGTCCGTGGGCCAAAGCCCACCATCGTTGTCAAAGAGCTCGGACTTCCCCCTCAGATTATGGTTCCAGAACCCAACACCTGGAATGATATCCTTCATGCCCTGGATGCATCCTACCCGGAGGGCCTCAAGGGACTTCGAATCGCGGTGCAAGAATATGGCGTGAGCAATCCAGAACTCTTGGCTGGCCTCACTGAACGGGGAGCCCACGTCACAACCGTGCGAGTGTATAGGTGGGCCCTTCCCGATAATCTTCAACCCCTGCGGTACTTGCTTGGGCAGGTCATAGATAAGCGCGTGCCTGTCTTGCTCATCACCAATGCCGTCCAGGTGGATCACATCATTAAGGTGTTGGAAGCCCCCGTAACGATCGGTCGATTCAGACACGCACTCGCCCACATGATGGTTGCCTCCATTGGTCACATTGCCAGTGAACGGTTACGCCAACATGAGTTTCCCGTCGACCTGGAACCCTCCCACCCTAAAATGGGGATTCTTGTGAAAGAAGCCAGTCAGTCAGCACACCAAGTGCTTGAAGCCAAAAGAAAATCTCGTTAAAGGGAACGTTGAAAAAGGCCGCCAGCGGCGTTCCCTGCCTTCGCCGGAGCGGCTTCGCGTTTACGCGCTGAAGCGCTTCACCGCGCAAGCGCGCAGGCAGGTCGGTCTTTTGTCGTGCTCACGTTCTCATCTGTACGCTCCGCGCGCCAAAAGCCCTGCGGCCTTGCCCGAGGAAAAGCACGTCTTGGCGGACCAGGGCTGGGCGGGTGAGACAGTGGGCCTTTTTGAACATTCCCTCGTGCTATTGGTCATCCAGGGAATATGGCACAACCAACAGGCATTGAAAGAATTTCGACTTTTTCAACAGCCCCCCTAAAGAATCTCTCTCCCTGCCCCCATTCCTCAACTTCCAGCAACAAACCTCCCTAACCAATGCCTCTACCAGACAAAAGGGATCAACCGCTTAGTCCGAATTTGGTAATTCTTATATGTGGGAAATCGTGCCAGTAACAGCCGCTCTTCATACAAAAGTTTGATCAATAAGGTCACGAGTAACCCCATCCATAAGCCCATCCGGTAGGGCAGCGGAGTTCCTAATACCCATGCCGCAGTCACCAACAACACGGCGGTATACATCGGATGTCGAACCCAGCGATAAGGACCTTGGACAACCAACCTCCCATTCTTAGGGATTTCCGGGAACACGTGGAGATTTCGCATACCTATTACTTGTAGCGACCATACCCCTATCACCCCCCCAATCATCAGGATTCCTCGTAAACTCCAATTGGCAGGCCACAACGGTCCTGTGAGTGCAATTAGGGCAATCAACACAAACTGCGTTCCCACAAGCACGACTGACAGGGAGGAATGAGACGAACCTCCAATTGCTTTCCTAACATTCATGTTTTCTTCCTTCTCCTTTAGTTTCTCAGCACCCTACCGAACCCTTCTTCTCTAGAAGATATCTAGAAACACTCCTTTGTGAAAATCCTTTTTCTCAATACACGACTTGGGCCATAAATCGACCGATTTCACAGATAACCTACAGCCCCACTAGAACTTTTTTAGGGCTTTAAGATATTCCAGAAATCTTCCGAGGGAACCAGTAGAAGAAAATGAATCTCCCAACCTCAAAATTTCCGACAACCCTTTTGAACTCCACCAACTCGACCGTGGCCCAGGTGATGGGCGCATTTCAATCAACATTCCTAAAGCCCCTTCTCCCAGCCGTCTTTTTCTTCGCGGGTGTGACGTATGACTCCCTCACGTTAACACGCATCGATCGCCTGCTCGACAACCTCATCCTTCTTCTTTACCTGACTCTGTTAGGAGTACTCGTGGTTCTCACCGGGCGCTTTCAGCTTGGGTTAGTTCCTCCCACTCCTGACGCCTCTGCTTGGAATGCCCTCAACTTCATCCATCGAGCCCGTCCGCACTTTGCCAAAGCCCTCCAATTTTTATTAGGTGGGCTTTTCAGCGCCTATGCCATTTTTTATTCTCAAAGTGCCTCCTTTTCCACGACGGCCATCTTCTTGGGAATCATTATGGGATTCCTCATTGCGAATGAGTTCCTTCAAACCCGATATTCCAGTCTTAAAATGTTGGTCGCCCTTTTTGCGGTCGTCACCCTGAGTTTTTTGACTTTTTTCTTGCCCGTGCTGACAGGATGGATGAATGCCTGGGTCTTTTTATCCGGTGCGATAATGACTGTAGCCATTGCATGGATGATTGTCAGACTGACTCTTCAAGGGATGCCGAACCTCCCCAAGAAGGCAACATTCATGATCAGTCTCCCTGCTTTTGTATTAGTGGGGCTCTGTACCACCTTATACTTTTTGAATTGGATTCCTCCCATTCCCCTTTCTCTCAAGTTCGGCGGAATTTATCATCTAATTGAAAAACACGATGACCAATACACCCTCACCTATGAAGATGGCCCTTGGTATGCCGTATGGAAACGATCAGATGATCAAGTTGGAATTCATGATCCCGTGTATTGTTTTTCATCGGTGTTTGCCCCAATCAGCCTACAAACGACCGTGTATCATCATTGGCAATGGCGACCATCGATTCAGTCGACAGCTTTTACGACAACGGATCGTATTCCAATAACGATCACCGGTGGGCGCGAAAACGGTTATCGCCTCTATACGATGAAACACCGCCTCCAGCCTGGTGAATGGCGTGTGAATGTTGAAGCGGAAGATGGACGACTCCTCGGACGAATCACCTTCTTCGCTGATGCAGAATATTCTCCAACGTCTGTCATGAAGACGATCACACGTTAACAAAATTCTTCATGATCCATCGAAACCGAACGTTCATGTCATGCATTTAAAATTTCTCTCATTCACCGACATTCATTCTTCATGAACATAGCCCAAAAAAAAATTCAAAAAATCCTGGCAATAAATTCAGAAACATTGTAGTATGTTTTCAACAGGAAGATGCACAACCACCGAAACACCTACTTCTTGAAAAACTTTTCTCCTCAAAATAACGCTTCAGAAATTTTTGTTCATCTTTTAAACCCAACAGCCGAATAACTCTAGCGTGATCTCATACGCAATCAACAAACTCATGTGCTTGTGTTTACCTGCTCATCAGGGATAACAGATGAGCGACACTGCGGCTCTCATGTCGCATCTATTCTGAAAGGGGGTGAGTGCATTGGCCACTAAGAAAAAAGCGCCGGCTAAGAAAAAAGCGGCTAAGAAAAAAGCGCCAGCTAAGAAAAAAGCTGCAGCCAAAAAGGCACCGGCTAAGAAAAAAGCCCCAGCTAAGAAAAAAGCTGCCACAAAAAAACGGTAGTTTTTTTCAGTTGGATTGCCGTAACGCCGGATGGGGTCTCCCCCATCCGGCGTTATCTTTGGTGCCGGACCTGTTCTAATTGGGGTGTTCTTCTCTCTATCTCCCCTGCATGGATTCTCTTTTTTTCGTTCTTGATTGTATAAACGCATCCCACAATTGGGCTTTTCCCCAATCTTCTTCCCTCTTGACGCGGTCAAACCTCACCTGAAATCATTAATCTTTAACGTTCATCTGCCAGAAAATGGCAATTTTTTCTTCAAGAGGACCCTATGTCACACATTCGATCGTATAGTCTTGTCTTGTTGTCCGTTTGGTTTTTCCTCACTGTAAACAGTCCTTTCATGGTTCCTATGACAGCCCGAGCTGCCGATGAATCCACGGGTAGATCTTCAACAATTTCTCCTGCGGTACGTCAAAAAGCCGAAAAGGAATTGGCCGCTCTTCGGACCAAGCCAGAAAAATTTCGTACCTTGGTCACCGGAGTGCAAATGTTTCTTGGACGTTTTGGATATGGAGTTGGGCCCTTCAATGGGAATCTAGACCAACCCACCCAAGAAGCCTTAAAGGC
>JAZFZJ010000056.1:0-14745 GCA_036443915.1 Nitrospirales bacterium | reverse complement strand
GCGTGTCATCAACTTTAAAGGCAAAATGAAGTGTTGAGAAATTTTCATCCGTATCGAAGTCGAGGGTGAACGTGGAATTAACTTTCACGACAGCAAAGTGTCCCCATTCCTTCACAAATTCAAATCCAAAAATACGCTCATAGAACCGAGCCGATTCCACATTGTTATGCGAAGGAACAATGGTGTGATTGAGGGTAATTTCCATTGGTCTGTATCCCCTTTCATTCCTGGCTACTTTTGGGTCTGACTCCTCCTGTTGGTATGACTTGGGGAAACAGAACGCCTCACATCACCGGCAGCAAAAAACAAAGCGAAGTAGCGTTTTTTGCTGTCCGAATGTATGTGATTGTTATGTGATTTACTCATTGCGAAGGGAATGGCATTTTTTGAAGAACGCTCGGGAGGCGCTCTTCTACACGTTGTCTCAATGATGAATCGCTCTGGCATTTTTCTAGGAACGAATCTATAGCGCACACCACATCATTAATGAAAGATTTCGTACCGATGATCACAAGGCTATTATCACTATTTGTATTGTATTGATGCTTACCTCCATTGTGATATGCGAATTTTATCGTGTCAGGGTCTTTTTCATGCAATTCTCCTTCTGACCCATACTTATGCAGGAAAGCACAGCGAGCTGCATAAACATCCTTGCCTCTATATTTGTATGGCTGATCTGGATGACATTTAAGATATGTATCGACCCATTTTTTGAAATCAGAGCGGGTAACTCTTTTTTTATTTGCCGGCCTATCAAGACTGGCAAGTGTATCAATACAGATGAAAGCCATTGCGACTGACGCAGTAGTGATGCCGTATTCATCACAGCGTTTTAATTCAGAAACCAAGCCAATTATCCCTTGCCAATTTTCACCTGAGTTAGTGGCCACGTTTACCATTCCCTAAACACATAACAGTAATTTTTATTCGTCTTCTAGAAAAAGCGACCTTCTAAGGGTTAAGGGTAGAACGAGCGGGATCGTATTCCACATAACTCCTTCGAAAGACAGAACCGCTATGCAGGATATGTCGCGGCTCATCATTATTATACCGAATCAGGCGAATATTTTAATTGATTGATGCTATCTGGATTTCGAAGTAATCGCACACGAAAGATTCTGCTGAAGGAAAGCTCTGTCCCTTCTATTCTATCTCAAATTTGTGGCGGATGGTGGTTTCACGAATTTTTCTGCCATTGCCGTCATGATTGTGTGAGGAACCAGTTTACTGATCCATAAAGCCAGACGACCTTGCCAACCAATTGTGACCAGAGTGCGTTTGGATTGCAGGGCTTGTAACGAGGTTTGGACGACTTGTTGAGCCGATTGTGCAAAGAAGACATGCTTCGGCTTATGGCCGGCAGATTGGTGGAAATCAGTTGCCGTATATCCGGGACAGCACACCTGAATTTTCACTCCCTGGTCCTGGCTTTCAATCGCAAGAGCCTCAAAGAATGAAATCAAAAAGGCCTTGGTCGCGGCGTATTCAGCCATATACGGAATCGGGAAAAATCCTGCTACGGAGGCAACGGTAATAATGGCTCCATGCCGCTGGGTCAGCATATCAGGGAGGAATAATCTGGCACTTTCCACGATCGCTTGAATATGCACCCCAAGCATGTCCTGAATAGTTGTAAGGGGCATATCAGAAAATGAGCCGTACAGGCCAAATCCTGCATTATTGATCAGTAATGAAACGTGGGGATGATAGGTTGTAGCTATCTGGTGGAGAGTGGCTGCTGCTTGAGGCTTTGCCAGATCCAGAGACTCCGTCCAAACCTGAACCGAGTATTTGTTCCGTAACTCTTGCCCTATTTCTTCCAGACGTGTTGGGTCCCGAGCGACTAATAACAAATCATAGCCTTGTGCGGCTAAAGCCCTGGCATATTCCGCACCAATCCCTCGTGAGGCTCCTGTAATAACGGCGAATGGTGTGGTGTTGGCCATAGATGTTCTCTTAAAGTTCTTATACCAACCATAAAAGTCAACGCGGTAAAGGTCAACGGAGGATGATGAGGTATGGGAACTTCTTGTCTACAGGTTCCTGCTCCATTGGTGACCAAATCATGCATGAAATCGCTCAGATTATTAAGAAAAAGAGGAATGATGCCGATTGGTCTTTTCATGCCTACGGCAGCGAATCTTTGTGTGTGTGTTGAAAAAATTGAGCGAACGCTCGATAACTCTCGTTAAAGGAAAAGATCTGAAAATATGAGTCTCGAGGGATTCGACAGTATTTCTGACTCCCATGGTCTGGCAACGGCCACCGGTGTGCTTGAGGCTCCCGAGGCTACTTCCCCTTCTCATGCCCCTGTAAAAACGGGGAGTTTAGAACAAGCTCTGGCTGAAATTGAAGAACAAGCCGGGGATCTGGTGAAAACGACCAAACAGGTCATGGTGTCGTTTAAAAAAATTAAAGAAGCGGCAAAGGTTGGAGATTTAGGCAAGCTTCGCAAATTGTTGGAAGAAGGGAAAGAAGTCACATTAAAGTTGGGCTGCGATTTTGTGAAAACCCAGGAGCGGTTGAATTTTGATGAGGCCAGCTATTTAGCGGGGAAAGCCTTCCGACAAGAGCTTCTCACCACGGCCCAACAAATGGGGGTGAATCTCTATGAGCATGATGGCTATATGTTTTCGTATCCGGTCTTGTTACGAATCTTACATAAGGAGCGCGCCGTTGCCATTGACCGGATACGGGAAAGCCGGGTGCGCCCTTCGGTTTTGGTCAAACGCTTAAAAGAAGTTCAGAATAAACCATTACGATTCAAACCACAGGCCTTTTTGCAAATGTTATATACCGCCTATTCTATTGTTGTGGCGGGACGCGGCAAGCACTTGATTGGGAAAGGAACAGTTATTCCCCTCGTGGAACTCTATCAATTGTTGACGCTCTTGCCGTGGCAAGCCAGTGAATACACGCGGCAGGAGTTTGCGCGAGACGTGTATTTGCTAGATAAAAGTGGAACCATCACAAGCAAAAATGGTCAGCGGGCAAACTTTCATGCCAGTACCGGAGTGAGAGATGCGTCAAAAACGTTGACCGTCATTGCCCAAGGCGGACGGGAAAAAACCTACTACGGTATTTCCTTTGTGCAAGCCGGCTAACGGCATCGAGTGGGTATTTAAGTTTCCCTAGGGAAAGCCGACAAGTCGAAGCAGAATAAAAGAATATTGAGGAAAACATTATGTCTCCACAGGAATGGTTAAAAGTTCTCAAAACGGCCTATCTTCAAGGATTTATCCGTCGAGGAGGTTCCGCAGTGAAGTTTGCGGTGGTTGAGGAGGCCCAGGATACCAAGACGGTGGCCTATGGGGTGGGTGAGATAGCACGCGAGGAAGGTTTTGTCACGATCGAAGCTGACTCCCGACGCATCAAAGTGCATCTCATTGATCTCTTGTTTCAGGAAATGGCCAAGCAAATCGATTGGGAGGCTCTTGCTTTTGATTGTGTCAAAAAACTGTGTAAAGAGAATAAACGCCAGATTCCTGAGCAACGTCAGGAATGCAGTTGGGCCAGTCTTGCCTCATTGAATGGGTGCGATGAAGCGACTATTCAACGGGATGTGAACTCATGGTTGGAAAGCACCATTTTTCAAGACTTCAAAATGAGCCGGGAATTTCGACTAGCGATGATTCAATTGTGTCTCGCGCAGATGGAATCTCCAGGTAGCCAGTCCAGGGAGGCAGGAGTCATTACCTCCTGGCTGAGAGGCGAACTTCGGCAAATGGCGGCTCTGAAAAAATTGTTAATTTTTCAAAAGGTGAATCGCAGCAATTCGCGTGACCTCATTGCCTCCCTTGCCCATTGGGTTCAATTGTTGGGTAGGCCGGGCGTGGTGTTGACGATCGATATTTCTGCGTTCATGGGAGATAAAAAAGTTGATCCCAAGTCGCTCAGTTATTCTCCATCGGCTGTGATGGATGCCTATGAAATGTTACGGCAATTCATCGATGGCTGTGACGACCTTGAAGGACTCTTGGTGGTGGTAGTGGCCCCTCAGGCGTTTCTTTCCGATCAACGACTGGGGTTGAATCGGTATGAAGCGTTGAAACTACGCATTTGGGATGATGTACGAGATAAATTTCGTCAAAATCCTTTTGCCCCTATGGTTCGGTTAACCGACCACACCGAAACGTTTGAGGAGAATCGACTCTTGGCAAGAGGAAGACGAATAGACGATGTGCAGCATCAGCGGGTCATCGAGTCGTTACGGGCAGGGGTACCTAGTCCGGGAGCGGTCAAAGCTTTGGGATGTCCTCAACCCACGGTGAAATCAAAATTCCAGCAAATGTTGCAGGAGGCGCAAGCCAGTATTCACAAAGGATGGACCACCAAGGGGATGTTGGTTGAAGGGGGATTTGGCACAGGCAAATCCCATTTACTGGAATCACTCCGGCTGCTGGCACTGGAATCTCGATTTGTCTGTAGTAAGGTGGTCATTAGTAAAGAAACGCCACTTTATAGCCCTGCTTTGATGTTTCGAGCGGCAATTGGATCGGCTAATATTCCTCAAAAACGGGGTGATGCGCTGGCTGAAGTCGCGGCTGATTTGAATTTCAAGAGTCCACAATATGCTGATTTCTATGAGTGGGTACATCGTCAGGGTGGCGAGATTGATGGGCGGTTTGCGGCCACATTATTTCTCTATGAGCGAATGGTCAATGACCCTGAATTAAGTCATCGGATGATTCGATTCTGGGCGGGCGATCCCTTGACGGATGCGGAAATCAAACGGTATCTCAAATCCTGTGAAGCCACTGCCTCCTATCGGTTTGAGCGGGTCTCGCCTATGGAAATGGCCTTGCAGCGATTTAAATTTGTTTCCAGACTTATGATCGCGGCTGGGTATTCCGGTTGGATTTTATTGATTGACGAAGCCGAAATTATTGGGCGGTATTCCTTTAAACAACGATCCCAGTCCTATGCAGAATTAGCCAGGTGGTTAGGCCGTTTGGAAGCTTCGAGCTTTGCCGACCTTGGGTATAAATCTGGATTAGCTGCCGTCATGGCACTCACGGATGACTTCCAAAGTGCTATCTTGGACGAAAAGGGTGATCGAGAAAAAGTGCCAGAAAAATTGCGAGAAACCGGGTCGGAAACCGATTTAGTGTTAGCTCGACAAGCGGAACAGGGTATGCGGTTGATCGAATGTGAGCGGATTCCTCTCGTTGGCCCTTACGATCAGTTAGTGGAAGATATCTACCATAAAATTCGTGCGATTCATGGTGCCGCCTATGCATGGGATCCTCCGCAGGTTCCCACGATTGAACGCCTGTCCAGTACCCGAATGCGGGAATATGTGAAAGGCTGGATAACCGAGTGGGATTTGAAACGGTTGGATCCAGATCAGCAAGTCGAAATAGAATTGACTGAAATCAAACAAGATTATTCCGAAGATGTTGAGCTAGAAGGTTCGCAAGAAGAGGCCATGCCCCCAGCCCTGGCAGAATCTTCGTAGTCCTAGTCCACCTATCCCTGTTGGATATTAGTGGGCATCTCTAGAATGCCATGAATTCGTGAACAGGCGTTTCAAGCGCACCTCATTTCTCCAACTTGAAGGATAAGATTTTATGGAATTACGGCCTCAAGAATGGTTTCAGACGGTTCGGCAAGAATATCTCCAACGATTTGTAGGCCAGGGGGGCGCCTCTGTGAAATTTGTGGTAAGTCCTTCCGCCACCGATCGAAGAATGGTGCAGGATCAATTGGCAGCGCTGGCGCAAGAGGAACAATACGAATTTGTTGGGGTGGATGCCAAAGACACCAAGATTCATATGATGGATAAGTTTTTCCATCAAGTGGCTCGCGGTGTTCCATGGGATACATTAGCCTCACAGTTTGTTCGTCGACTTCTTCAGGAAAATGGCTATCAGATTCCAGGAGGCAAAGAGGATTTTTGTATGGCAGGGGTTGCTCAAATGAATGAACGGGCTGAACCCTTGTTGCGGCGTGACTTAAATAGTTGGTTAGAGCGAGCCATTTACCGTGATACTCAGATGTGTCAGGAATTTCGAATGGCCATGATTCGTCTGTGTTTGGGGCAATTGGATTCTGGTTCGGGGAGTTCCTTTATGACTGAGCCGGTGAAAGCCTGGCTGTGCGGCGAGTTGCGGCAGATTTCGGCCCTAAAAGAGGCGTTGATTTTCCAAAAAATCACTCGGACGAATGCTCGAGATATGTTTGCATCCCTATCTCGGTGGTTCCGGGTAGTTGGAAAAACGGGCGTGATCGTTTCCTTAGATTTGAGTCGGTGTCTGGAAAGTAAAAAAGATGGTTCGCCAGAGGGCTTGTACTATGGGATATCGGCAACGCTTGATGCGTACGAAATGCTGCGACAATTCATTGATGGGACAGATGAATTAGAGAGTCTCTTGTTGGTGGTTTCTGTACCTCCAGAATTTTTGACGGATGGACGACGAGGATTGAACCGTTACGAGGCCTTGAAATTGCGCATTTGGGATGAAGTTCGCGATCGGCAATATCAAAATCCGTTAGGCGCCCTTATTCGTTTGGCTTCCTTTGAAAACAGGCAAGAGGTTGGGGAAGGGAATGCAGAGTTCTACCAACCGGCCGCCATGGCGAATGGAAATGTGCATCATCAACGCGCAATGGAAGCGTTACGGTCAGGCGTGCCCAATCGGGATGTGGTCCAGGCGTTGGGCAGTCATCAACCTGACTTGGAAGGAAAATTCAGGCGGTTTCTTCAAGAGATGGGCACGGAAGTGCCCAAGGGGAATTCCACCAAGGGCTTAGTCATCGAAGGCAGTTTTGGCAGTGGGAAATCCCATTTGTTGAGTGCGCTTCAGCATGTGGCACTTGAACAGAATTTTATTTGTAGTCCTGTTGTGATTAGTAAGGAGACACCCTTTTATAATGTGGCTACACTTTTTCGCTCAGCCATCAACAATGCCATTGTGCCAGGGAAAAAAGGCGATACGTTAACGGAAGTTGCGGGAGAGTTGAATTTCCAAAGTCCTCAATATGGCGAATTGTATGACTGGGTTCATCAGAAAGACTTCGGATGCGATTCTAGGTTTGCCGCTACTCTGTATTTGTATGAGCGGATGATTAATGATCCTGAACTCAGTCATCGGATGATCCGTTTCTGGGCCGGAGATCCCTTGAGTAACGGACAGCTGAAAAAGTATCTCCAAGGATGTGCCCCGGAGGTTCCCTATGAATTCGACAAACTGAGTATCCAAAATCTGGCCTTGCATCGTTTTCAATTTGTCTCCCGCATGATGGTCGCAGCGGGTTACAAAGGCTGGATATTGCTCATTGACGAAGCCGAAATTATCGGACGATATTCCTTTAAACAACGGACCAAATCTTATATGGAAGTGGCTCGATGGTTGGGAATACTTGAGGAGTATGCCTGCCCGGCCATCGGTGCCATTGTCGCACTCACTGATGATTTTCAAAGTGTGGTCTTGGACGAAAAACAGGATTCCCAAAAAATTGAAGGCTTGTCTCATGAAGGAGAGAGTGGAGATCTTCAGAGGCAAGCCCAGCATGCTCTCCAAGGCATCCGGTTCATTGAGCAGGAAAGTGAACCCCTCATTCGTCCCTATGAAACGATGGTGGATGCATTATATGAAAAGCTTCGGGTCCTTCATGGGTCCGCGTATAGTTGGCAACCTCCCCCTGTTTCCGCCGTTGAGAAATTATCCAGTACCCGGATGCGAGAGTATATTCGAGGATGGATTACGGAATGGGATTTGCGAAGATTATACCCTGAGGCGCAGTTGGATATAGAATTTCTGGAAGTGCGACAGTACTATGATGAAGATCAAGAACTAGAATCAGGTCCGATAGAGGAAACAGACTCCAGCAATTTAACTGAGACGGAAGAAGCCTTTCTTGCGGTCGCCCTAGAAAATCAAGCCCCGGTATAATTGCAAAACCCCGAACGTCGTGGTTTTTTCGATAGGCCTATATTTGTAAAAACACCCCCTCAGCCGGCCTCTCCACGGTTCAGAAGCCGCCAACTGATCACTTTTCGGAAACTCAGTTTTCCTGGCGCTGCCCTCGATTCTTATGTGGATTGACTCCATGGACCACCAAGATTCTTTCTCCCGAATCAGTTTTTGGTGGGCAATAAAAGTAAGGTGTGCCACTTCCTCCTGACTGGTCATTCCCTCCAGGCCCATCTTTTCGGGGATGGTTAGACTCAAGTAAGCCAAATGGGTATAAAGGTGAGTCACAACACCGTATTTTTAAAATAGAAGGTAGTACTGAAAGCATTGTCTAGCAATATGGGGTTTCCTAGTGAATTGCCCTCGTATAGCTGTTTCCGTATTTATGGGAATTTGGCTAGGAAATTCGAACGATCAATTAATTTAGAAAATTGTCATAACATCACAAAGAATTATACCTGGTTGGGCTTGTCTATTAGCTAAATGTTTGTCAAAAAATGTCCGATATTTCTTTTCAGAGGACTCTCCTCAACGGGGCATTGTTTTAAGCAGATTTGATGAGTACTTGCAAGGGCATAAACTGGTGACAAGTTTGACCTTTCGAAAAGAATTGCCGTTGCAGGCAGGCCGAATATGGGAAAAGTGTGTGAGTGGGCTCTGGGGAGGGTTAGAACTCCTCCATAAACATACCATCCCTGTGCTTACTGTGCTCTTTGGGCTCTGTGTCTTGGTGCTGTATGTTCATTTTTCACAATTACGAGGCCAAGTAGTGACCGCCATGGCTTTAAGTCGAGCCGAAATCTATACCAGGGCTCTGGGTGAGATGCGAACCTGGTATACCAGTGAAGTGGTCGAACGCCTTCATGATACAGGCAAAACCGCTTCAGCCAAATATCCAGCCCATAACGGAGAAATTCCCCTTCCGGCCGCTCTAACCCGGACCTTGGGTAATCGGTTGGTATCAGGAAGACCAGGTGAACACGTGCGGTTACTGAGTGCCTTTCCCTTTAGTTCTG
The DNA here is from genome assembly GCA_036443915.1 of Nitrospirales bacterium. GTDB lineage: Bacteria > Nitrospirota > Nitrospiria > Nitrospirales > UBA8639 > Nitrospira_E. Next base: position 5,810 of record JAZFZJ010000056.1, on the reverse strand, counting down.
GAGCGGATCCCCGGGGATTAACGGATGCCTTTCAACAAGAAGCCTGGGATTTTCTCAATGAGTACCCTGCTAGGCCGTTTTATCGATTTGAGCAGATAGATGGCCGCGAAACTCTTCGTTTCGCCACAGCAGATCGAATGAAGGAGAATTGTGTGGAGTGTCATAATGCTCATCCGGATAGTCCAAAGCGGGATTGGCAAGTTGGCCAGGTCGGAGGCATGTTAGAGGTGGTCTATCCCATCGATTCGTTTGAGACAGTCACAGGCATGAGCTGGCGAGAGTCTTATGGGTTGCTTGGGATGCTTGTCATGTTATGGCTGGGAGGGTTTGGGTTGGTGGTGGTGAAGGTTCGTCGGGCGTCTGGTGAATTAGAAGATCGGGTGCGACATCGTACTGCTGATTTGCGTGAGGCCAATAGACAATTGGAATTGGAAATTTATGAGCGGCAATTGGCGGAAGACACTCTTCGTCATGCCAGAGATACTCTTGAAAAGCGGGTGCAGGAACGAACCACAAAATTAGCGGGGTCGAATGCCGAACTGATTCGAGAAGTTGCTGAGCGCAAACGGGCGGAAGACGATGTCCGCAAACTGAATTCGGAACTTGTTCAACGCTCTGCACAATTGGAGTCGAGCAATAAAGAACTTGAATCCTTTAGTTATTCCGTCTCTCACGATCTCCGGGCTCCGTTACGAGGGATTGATGGGTTCAGCCAGGCGATGTTGGAAGATTATGATGACAAGTTAGACGAATCGGGGAAAAGTTACTTGCGCCGGGTCCGTACGGCCAGTCAACGTATGTCAAAATTAATCGATGCCATGTTGGATCTAGCCCGATTGACACGAGCGGAAATTCATACCCAAACCTTTGATATCGGTGCGGTGGCGCGCGCCATTCTTGAAGATTTACAGAAAATGGAGCCGGATAGGGCAGTGGACTGCGTGGTGGGGAATAATTTATTCGCCACGGCGGATCAGCAATTACTTCGAGCGGTTCTAGAAAACTTGTTGGGCAACGCCTGGAAATTTACCCGACAACAGCCAAATCCCCGTATTGAGTTTGGCCACGGACAGTACAAAGGACAAGCTGCCTATTTCGTGAGGGATAATGGGGCGGGGTTTGATATGACCTATGTTCATAAACTATTTGGTCCCTTTCAACGATTGCACGCCTATACGGAATTCCCTGGTGTTGGGGTGGGTCTGGCGTCCGTGCATCGCATCATTCAACGGCATGGCGGACAAATCTGGGCTGAAGGCACAGTCGACCAAGGGGCCACGTTTCACTTTACGTTATAACGATAACCAAGGAGGATCATATGACCAACAAAATCATTCTGTTAGTGGAAGACCATCCTGATGATGAAGAGCTGACCATTCGGGCCTTAACCAAGAACAATATTATGAACGAAGTGGTCGTCGCTCGAGATGGAGTCGAGGCATTGGAATATTTATTCGGGACTGGGTCCCATGCGGGCCGAGATATGAATGTGATGCCTCAGATCATTTTGTTAGATTTAAAGCTTCCCAAGATTGATGGGTTAGAAGTCTTAAGGCGGTTACGAGCCGATGACCGAACCAAGTTCTTGCCGGTGGTCGTCCTGACCTCCTCCAAAGAAGAACAAGATATTGTGAAAAGCTATAAATTGGGTGCCAATAGTTATGTCCGAAAGCCTGTGGACTTCCAAGAGTTTTCCCAAGCCGTTCAAAATCTTGGCCTGTATTGGCTCATATTAAACGAGGCCGCACCGGAGAGGGTGCCAGTCTAATAGGGGGCCTCTGGGCAAGCTGGAAAGTTTGATTTCCTTGATCAGGGGGCAGAGCCTTAGCTAACACTATCGTTCTTGGAGGTAAGGTTGCCCCTGTGTCAAAAGTCCCAACAGACTGTCAAGTTTTTGTTAGAACGCTAACTGGCCAATAGGTCTCTGAATTTCATCATGTCCAGAGGCTGTGGATTGAACTCTCCTCATTTCTTCGACGAATTTTCCGCATCGCAAGGCCACCTCTTCGGGTAAAACTGCATCATCTTCCCCAGGCATATCCTTTGCTGTTTTGAGCGATACCGCAACTTGTCATTCTTTTCAAGGAGGGCTGTCATGAGAGGACTGCTCAGAATAGAAACCACTGAATCAGTTTTTCAACAAGAGACCCTACGGAATCCAAAAAGAAAAAAGCCCATGGAAGAATTTGGCATGGTTGTTTCCAAATCATCGGGGAGAGGCCCGAGCCACGGAACTGGCCAATGCGCAGAGTGTGGAGGAGAAGTGAAAGTGTTGGTCTCTCCCAAGCGGAATCCGCATTCCAGCAAATTAGGACGCGCGGTCTCGTTGAAAGATCATGATCTCTGTCGCCGGTGTTGGCGGAAAGTCATGCATCAGCAGCGGCATGCAGGTGTATTGATCCTTCCCCTTTCGATGTTTATAGGCGGAAGAAAATTGCATCCCCGATTACTCATGCCCTGTTCGGCTTCCTTGCCCAAAGAAGCCTCCTGAGACATCCTAAGATCTGGAGCCTTGGAGGATCACAGTCTTGTGGCTATGACGTTACAGGACAAAGGAATTGGTGTCTGCCACCCACTTTCTTACGGCATGGAGGTTGAGGAAGCTTGCATCTCCTGAATAAAGTCATTCGCGAGAGGGGGATTTTGGTAGAGTATCCTGATCACCAGGTTGCCGAAAGTGCGACGGACAAGGGTTAAGACAACCTGCCCATCATCATATCCCGTATGTAACTGGTCTTGTTTCCTTTTCAGAAAATTTTGCAATTGTTCTTCAGAAAAGTCTTGGGTGAGGTGGTAGCTATTTCCCAAGATAACCTGAAGTTGTTGATGCCATTCATCGGTGTATTGACCCATATCAATCGCGATTTTGGCCAGTCGGGGAAGCGGTGACGTGTTATTGGACTCAGAGGGGTTGGGAGACGCCTCAGGTAGATAGGTCACGGTTAAATACCGATTTTTCTCAGTGAGTTCATACATACAGTCGGTGGAACTTGAGCAAGCATCAAGGGCAGCCACCTCCTGTGGGGTCATGCCAAAGTGTAAATCCCGAAAACCTTGGATCGGCTCTCCAGCATATCCTAGCTGATAAGAAAAAATGATGGAGAACAACCCCAAGAGGGAATAGTACATGGTAGGTCTACGGGAATAGCTCCACGGCATGTTTCGGAATCCTTTCAGGGAGAAGAAGGAATGAAGTCTAAAGAAAACAGTACTTAAATGTTAAAGCACCATATCAAACCTACCTCGAGAAAGGCCATGGAAAACCGGAAGAATATTCAGTGAATGGGTCGCGGTAGCTCAAAGAATCAGAATTTCTTCATAAATCAGGAAAGACTTATCAAGAGCTTGTGCGCTCTCCTTTACCTAGAAAAATTATCCATCCGATCTCGCAAAACTTCCAAAACCTACCCTCTTCCTTTCGTCCTCTTTGGCCTCTTCAGTGGATCCGGCGTCTTGGTGGGCTCTAGTTCCTAGCGGTCAGCTCTTCCTTCAGGGGGCATCCCTAACAGCTAAAAGGACTAGCAGATAATCAACCGGAAGGTACACTGAAATGGTGCCGTTTTTCTGAAACGGCAAAAGGCCCTGTAATGTTAGGGAAGCCATCCAGACTGAACCAAGAGAAATCGTACGTTGGAGGAATGCCGGTCTTATTAAAGGTGAAGAGGAGGGGAACTATGCGTACATGGGCGAAGAGTTTTTTAATCATGGTGTATATTGGCGGATGGCTAGGAGCGACTGGCCAGTCGGTGCTGGCATATGATTTTTCCGATTGGGATGCTCTGGTTAAAAAATATGTCGCCCCCAAAACCATCGCGGAAGTGCAGTTGAATGCCGTGAAATACCAAGCGTTGGCCAATGATCCCTTGTACCCCAAACTCATTCATGATCTTGAAGGAGCGTCGTTATCAACGATGAAGACGCGAGAGGAAACGCTCGCCTTTTGGATCAACGTCTACAACATCATGGCCGTAAAAATGGTCTTGGACCATTATCCGGTGGACAGTATCAAAGATGCAGGCAGTTTATTCACGTCAGTGTGGAAAAAAACCGTAGGAACGGTGGTGGGAAAAGAGCGAACGCTCAACGAAATCGAGCATGAGATCTTACGCAAGATGAATGAACCTCGAATCCATGTGGCCATCGTGTGTGCGTCGGTAAGTTGTCCGGATTTGAGGGCCGAAGCCTACAGTCCTGACCGGCTCAATGAACAATTGGATGATCAAATGAGGAAGTTTGTAGCCAACACGAAAAAGGGATTGCGAATCGATCAATCTAAAAAGCGACTCTACCTCTCTTCAATCTTCAAATGGTTCGCAGAAGACTTTGAGCCTAAGGGTGGCGTGCGATCGTATCTTGCCCTGTATGTTCAGAAAAACGAAGCGGCCTCGCTGAAGGATCAAACATTCAGCATCAGCTATTTAGACTATAACTGGGAGCTCAATGAACTGTAGGCAGACTTGTTTGTGAGCAATAGTGGAAGGCCCCACATTATTAGTTGGAGATGATGGGCTTAGAGTGTCTAGGGCAGATTGATTGGTTCCAATCGTGTAAACTTGCTATTCCCCGTAGCTTGCTACGGGGTTACCGCTTAGATCCCCCCTTTGGAAAAGGGGGTTAGGGGGATTTTCAAATCTTTTGTACCTCTGAATACCCCGCAGTCTTGCTGCGGGGATCATTTATTGAAAGGCCTCCTCTAGCCTTACTGTTCCCACCAGGATCTGTCTTCTCCGTCATTCCCGACATTCGTAATCGGGAATCTATCTTGGTTTTTTTGAGGATGGATGCCGTCCTTGCTCATGACTGCAGGGGCACGCCCCGCAACAGCGGGCAAGACGACTGGCATGTGTTCCGTATAGACCACATTCCTCATGTCATCTGCTAGCATCTGTCAACGCATGCTCTGGCTTTTACCAACAAGACCTACGTTCCGGGGTCAGTTCTAACATTCCTACATTATTTGCTAGACTCACATCATGGCCAGACCGTTACGACTGGAATTTGCGGGGGCGTTGTATCATATCACCTCACGAGGAGACAGGCGCGAAGCCATTTATCGAGCCGCTGACGATCGAGAAGCCTGGGTGGAAGTCCTTGGCAACGTCTGTGCCCGGTTTAACTGGGTCGTGCATGCGTATTGTCAGATGACCAACCATTATCATGTGCTTGTGGAAACCATAGACGGCAACCTCTCACGCGGCATGCGGCAATTGAATGGTCGATATACCCAGCGGTTTAATCGCCGCCATGGCCTGGTTGGGCATGTGCTTCAAGGGCGGTACAAGGCTATCTTGGTCCAGAAGGAAACCTATCTGCTAGAACTGACCCGCTATGTGGTGTTAAACCCACTCCGTGCCGGTATGGTCAACCAACCGGAGGATTGGCCCTGGAGCAGCTACCTGGCCATGATCGGAGAGGTGAGTGTCCCACCGTGGCTGGAGGTGGACTGGCTGCTGGGCCAGTTTGCCAGCCAACGGAAACAAGCGATACAGGCCTACCGTCGATTTGTGAGGGAAGGACAAGGGCTACCTCGCCCATGGGATCAGGTTCAACATCAATTATTGCTGGGGGATGATGCCTTCGTTGAGCAATACAAACACCAGAAACACCCCGAAGAACTCCGGGAGGTCTCGAAAGCCCAGAGGCGGTCCATGGCCTTGTCGCTCAATGAATATCAACAAGGTGTTCGGAGTAGAAAGGAGGCGATGACCCAGGCGTATCTCTCAGGTACGTATACGATGGCCGAGATCGGCGATCATTTTGGTGTCCACTAGATAACGGTGAGCCGAGCGGTGCGAGAATTGGAAGGAACC
>JAZFZJ010000055.1:0-20558 GCA_036443915.1 Nitrospirales bacterium | reverse complement strand
ATTGGTGATTATCTTGTATACCCCACTAAAAAGACTTTTCGGAGAGAGAGTGTGTGTGTATGGCACCTCAAGAGATATTGAGGTAGACTAGATGAAGCTCTTGAAAAGAGAAAAATTGTATACTTTAACCTATGGGGGTGACTGGCTTCGACGGGAAGCAAGAGGTCAACAGAGCGTGTCGAGCTCTCGGAGTCTCGTAAAACCTTCGGGAAACCATTAATTGCCAACGAACCATTGGCTCTCGCGGCTTAATTGACCGCGACGTCTCTCCTTTCTTTGTCTGCGGGGGAGGAAGGGGCGTCACACTGCAGGCTGGTCCAAAGCTGGTGCTCAGCGGCGGCGGATAAGAACTTTCTGGGCTAGCGGGCGCTCTAAGCCGGTCGGTGGGCGTGGGCAACGGCGAATCTTAAAGCATCGGCTACACACGTAGGGCTGTTGTGCTGAATGTTCTCGGACAGGGGTTCGATTAACATCATGGTCGCCCCAGGGAGCAATCCCTGGGTGAAAACGGGGCTCATTCGGTGAACCCTACCGCCCGCAAAAACGGGCCACGGCAACGCCGAGGGGTCGGAAGAGGCCAACTCTTCTGGCCCTGTAGAGACTCAGAGACCCGCTGGTCGTCAGATGAGCGGGCACTCGGAGCATCATTGCGATGCTAAGACGCCCCGCATCCCACGTGGATGAAGGCATAGTCCGGCCCACGCTGAAAAGCATGGAACATCCGTCCCCTCACCTCCACCAATCGGCCCCTGGATCAAAAAATCCAGGGGCCCTTTTTTTAGCCTAGAAAACACCTGACCTTCCACGGAAGATTTTATGACTTACTAAACCGTGAAAAAACTGGTGCCGAGGGATGTAGGTTATCTCGCAGGGCTTATCGATGGAGAAGGCACTATTACCCTGTGCATGGCGAATTACTAATTGATGCTCCCAGATGGCCAATAAGCGAGTTTTGACCAAGCGGTCTTTATGGTCAAAAATCTCATCAGGCTTTCCAACGATATAATTTCAAGGAACCCAATTCCCTGTGCATGGCAAATTCCTCATCACTCCTACCAGAGCGCTCCTCAGTCCAATGCTCTATCAAATTCCTGCATTGCTACACGATGCTTTTTTCTAAGATGCAATTCTTTGGAAGGATTTGATCTTATTAGGAAATTTACCCTCTTCTGGAATCAGGGGGATGGTATTATCACCGTCCTGAACATTCCACCCTGAGTTCCCCATTGGCCTGGAGAGAATCCTTTGATTTTTCCAGGATTACGCTGTGCGCTCCACAGGTCCGATTAGCCAAATCTGGCTTAGGTTGACAATACCCGCTCGAACCGACTCGCAAACGGGAACGTCACATGCGTGGGTTTTCCTCCTCGACTCAGGCTCAAAAATTTCTGACACTGCACGGACTTACACAGAATCTCTTTCGTCTCGGCCGCCACCTGATGTTATGTAGGCGAGTTCCTATTTCTGTAGGCCAGATCCTACATTCCACAGATATCTCATTAGTTTTTTCTAATAAATTTAGCCATAGAATTCATACCCTCATTCTAATCATAAGAATTTGGAATTATTGAATTTTATTCTCCCCTTCCCTAAATCTTTTTTTTTACAAGGCGCAGGATTTTCTCCAAGCTTCTATGGATGCTTTTCGTTTCTTTTCTCAATGAGTATCAAAAACACCTTTTCAAACAACAGGATAGACCCCTCCATTTCCCCAGAGCCAACTTCTAACTCAATTAAGGGAATGACATTTGCTTTTGTCCATCGATGAACATCAACAAGCCCACCTCTCGAAAAGAAAATAAGGGGATGGCTTTACTTTCAATTTTTTTTAAATGTAGGAGGGTAGACACAATGGTTAAATTATTCACAATTCTTTTGGCCTTAATGGTTGCAATTTCCTTTGGTGGAATGACCTTCGCTAGCTCAGGATTCGGCGATAATTCTTCTATCCAGAGTACTCTTCCCCTCGGTACGGACGATAAGGGCGATGATAAGGATAAAAAAGAAGGGGACGAGAAGAAAGCAGACGATAAAGGCGACGATAAAGGAGATGATAAAGAAAAAGACAAAGAGGGAAAGTAAGCTTTTAAGTTTAAGTATTTTCTATTCCCGTCTGGGGAATTCAAAAACGACCTTCGGTAACCCATTCATTGGGTTTTCCGAAGGTCGTTTTCCTTTTTTTGAAAATTCACCACACGTTTCACGTGATCTTTCATTCTCTACCAATCCGCCCCAAGGCGATCCACCACAATTTGGTGTACCACAGCATAGGGACCCAGCCTTGCCAAGTAGACGGCCGTCTCTGCAATGTCATAAGGATTGATCTTTTCACTTCGAATCATATCCTCGTGGGACGCCTCCACAAGTTCGTTCGCCACCGCGGCTGGACAAATGGCACTGACTTTTATGTTATAGGCTCGACCTTCATCGGCCAATGATTTGGTTAAAGCCATAATTCCGTGTTTGGAAGCACTATAGGTTCCTGTTCCCGCCCAGGCTTGGACTCCAGCCACGCTTGACATATTGATGATAAGTCCCCCGCCCTGTCGTTTCATCTGGGTAAACCCGGCACGACAACATAAAAAGGTTCCTCGCAGGTTAGTATGCATTACCTCATCGAAGACCTGGGGAGTCGTTTCGGCCAGAGACTCCCCTCCAAAAATCCCCGCATTGTTCACCAGGATATCCAACTGCCCGAATCGTTCGACCGTTTCCTTAACGAGTCGATCCACTTGGTCTTCATCAGACACATCGGTTTGAATAGCAATGGCCTCTCCACCGCTTTTCTTAATTTGTGCAACCGTTTGCTGACAACGATCAAACCGTCTTGCCGCGACGACCACCCTCGCGCCTTCTTCCCCGAAGCGGAACGCCATGGCTTTCCCAATCCCGCTACTACTCCCCGTTATCACTGCCACTTTTTGTTCTAACCGTTTCATGAGTTCCTTGGAATTACTCCCCCCACAAGGCCCCCCCATTCTTCCATGCTGCGTGCATTATGAAGATTCTTTTAAGTTCGCCAGGAGGTCACGGAGTGAAACTAACCCCACCACAACTTTATTCTGAGTCACCAACAGGTGACGCACCCCACTGTCTTTCATCATGTCAACAGCCTCTTCGATGGGCCAAGAAGCTTCCACCGTAATCATCGGACTTGTCATGACCGTATCTACCGCTGTGGATTTCAGGTCAAGCTCCTCAGCCACCGCCTTTCGAATAATGTCGGTTTCAGTTATCAACCCGATAATCTGCTCCTCTCGATCACGCATCAGTTCTCCATGGCGTTCAATAACAAGTGATCCGACCTGGGCCTCCCGCATCTGTTTAGAGGCCATGGCCACACTCGACTGACTAGAAATTTTTTGTAACACGGTGGTCATCACATGCGCTAAGGTTTTCATGGACATTCTCCTTGTCTGCCTGTGTGGGCGGGGAACTACAGGTTCCCATCTGCCACTTCGGTTATCTCATCACATATCTCTAGCACAAGAATGTTTGGCAAGGCCCATCAATGTAAACCTCACCCCTTCCGAACCTTCCTATAGGTCAGAATCCATCAAAATTCATTAGTATACTGTACCAATGATTTTTGCTAATCACAGTAGGATAAAAAACCATTTCACCTAGGAGTATTCATTTTCCTTGTTCTATTAGGGAAGTGAATATTTGCTTCCCACCTTCAAGAAAAACCGCGCGGCCTTTTAGAAGGGGCATAGGAAATCCGTTAAAGCTATTTCAAAATAAAAATACCATACTGTTTTCCTAACAATGTGTTCTTTTAGTTATGTAAATAGCTCTAAACCACTAAAATGGTCCGATCCATAAGAATTCGGAACAGAGATACCTATTACCCCAAAGAACCCAGATTTGTTGCGGCTTGAAAGCAAGAATAAGGAAAGAAAATGAGTAGATTTAAAGATTTTTATCTAATAACCGACAAGAAACGATATGACCATCCTCTCCACAACCCCAATCAAGCAAGAGGAGGGACAAGCCCTCCGTACCTTGATTACAGAACAATTGGAACGAGGCGACCTGGACCTTCCCCTGTTGCCGGTGGTGGCCAACCAGGTCCTCATGCTCTCCAACGACCCTAATGCCGATGCCACCAAACTCTCAGCCTTAATTCAGCAAGACCAGGCTTTAGCCGGACAAGTCCTGCGTATTGCCAATTCACCGGCCTATCTTCCTCGATCACCCATTGTATCCCTGCAACAGGCTATTGCCTGGCTGGGACTGAACATGCTGGCTGGTCTGGCGTTTTCCGTCTCAGTCCAAAGCGGAGTATTTAAGGTCAAGGGATATGAAAAGGAGGTTCGGGGATTGTGGCGTCAATCATTGGCCACAGGCCTCTATGGGAAAGAAATCGCTCGCCGAAATCGCCACAATGTCGAAAATGCTTTTCTGTGCGGAATCTTGCATACCATTGGCAAACCCGTGTTGATTCACCTCATCCTTCAGGCGCAGAAGGATTCCAAAAATCAACCATCTTGGGCGATGATAGATTCACTGATACAAGAATTTCACATCCAAACCGGAATCAAGCTGGCAGAAGTCTGGCAACTCCCCCAACCGGTTCAGGAGGCCATTCGCTTCTACCCGGACGAGACCTATCATCAAGCCACCTCTCCAACAAAGGGAGCCATGATTACCTGTTTGGCGGATCATTTAGCCTCTTCTCTTTTGGATCCGTCTGCTCTTGATGAAGACGCCCTTCGCGCCCTCCCCGTTGTGCAAGACTTGAATTTTTATCCTGAGGATATGGACGCTCTGTTGGACCTCAAAGACGCCATTCAACAAAGTGTGGAGTCTTTCCTCGTATGAGCCCCAACACATCCTACGATCTCATTGTCATCGGAAGCGGGCCCGCCGGCCAGAAAGCTGCCATTCAAGGAGCCAAAGCGGGTAAGCGCGTGGCCCTCATTGAACAAACGCGGGAAGTAGGGGGGGCCTGTGTCTATCATGGAACGATCCCCAGCAAAACCTTACGTGAGACGGCACTCAAAATGGTGCAATTTCTTCACGCGACTGATGTGTTTGATTTTCGGATGCGCGATGACATCAAAATCGCCAGCTTGATGACCCGATTAGATAAAGTGGTCCGCGCGCATGGCGAGTTCATGAAAGAACAAGTTTCCCGAAATGGGATTGATCGGTTTCATGGCCGCGCACAATGTCTTTCGGATCGCGAAGTCCAAATTCGTGGGCTAGATGGCAAACCCACAACCCTCACCACGCAGCTTCTGGTGATCGCCACAGGCTCCCGCCCACGCGTCCCAGACAATATTCCCATCGATCATGAACATATTCTCGATAGCGATTCCATACTCTCCTTGGTCTATCTGCCCAAGTCCCTCACCGTTTTGGGAGGTGGGGTTATCGCCAGTGAATACGCGTCGATCTTTGCGCTGCTGGGCGTTCAAGTGACCATGGTCGACACCGCTGACCGGCCTTTGAAATTTTTGGACAAAGAACTCACCGATCAATTTTGCCAGGCCTTTGAGGAAACCGGGGGGACATACTGCGGGCAGCAAAAAATCAAAAGCGTCCAATGGGATGGATTCTCCAAGGTTATCACCACGTTTGAAAATGGAGAGACCCTTGATAGTGAAAAAATGTTAGTGGCACTGGGTCGGGTGGCGAACCTCGAAAACTTGAATATTCAAGCCGCGGGGATAACCCCCACCGCCCGCGGGCTCATTCCCGTGAACGAACATTGTCAAACCACCGTGCCGCATATTTACGCCGTGGGTGATGTCATTGGCCCACCCTCACTCGCCTCCTGTTCCATGGAACAAGGCCGGCGAGCCGTCTGTCATGCCTTAGATTTGAATCCCGGGGTCACACCCGAAAATATTCCCATGGGCATTTTCACCATTCCAGAAATGTCCAGCGTGGGAATCAGCGAACAAGAAGCTATTGAAAAATTTGGCGGGGTGATGATCGGCCGAGCCCATTTTCAGGAAATTGCAAGAGGTCAAATTTCTGGGATGACCAACGGCCTCCTCAAAATGATCGCGGATCCCAAAGGGGAGCAACTCCTGGGTGTCCATATTGTGGGAGAAGGGGCCACGGAATTGATTCATATCGGACAAATGGGACTGCTTCACAACATTCAAATAGATCGATTTGTCGAAAACATCTTCAACTTTCCTACCCTCGCTGAAGCCTACCGCGTCGCCGCCCTCGACATCGCCAAACAACGGCACCAATAAACCCGCTAGGCAAATTACCCTTCTTAAGAGTTTTTTACTAAAAGCTGTCCCCTTCCCCATCTTTTTATGACGCCTTCAGCACGGATCCGACATGCTGGCGAAATAGAAATTTGGCAGCGCACTGTCTGAGCGCAGCGAGTTTGGGCTGCTTCCCAATAAAGCCAGCGTTGTTAAAAACCGGAAGAACCGTGCTGGGGGTTAATGGAGGTTTATCAGAAAGTTAAAATCCTTTTGGCAGGAAAGAAGAATAGAAGTTTCAGAAAGAATTATCGGGACCTAAGGGGAACAAAGGGAATTCTTTTAAACCATTACCCAATATCTGGTGCCGTATTCTCATCTCGCCGTTCTTTAAGCGATTCGATGTAAGCTTTTTCTTCATTCTCCAATGCATAGCTCTGCTGGACTTCTAGAATCTCATTTGGGGTGAGATATTTTAGCGCGGTGGCACCCAGAATTTTCTGATCCGCCGTCCCTTTGAGTTGAATATGAATCAAGGCATCCGCATCCATTATTTGGGCTTTCTTAATGAGTTCAAAATGCAGTTCATCCCAATTGACCTTCGCTTTATCCGCGGACTGTCGAGCCTCAATCTCATCCATCGTTTCATAGGGAACTTCCGGAAAATCTTCCAGAATCTCAATAGGTTTATCCGAGTTAGGATTCTCCTCTTGAGTGGTGGTGTCCTTAAGAAGATCTTCCCTTGGCGCGCGCGCAGTTTCCACATCAAACCCTTTCAACCGCATCGCCGCCAAGGCGGCCTCGTGGGGATTGCTGCTATGAGAAAGTCGTTTGAGTTTCTCGACTCGATCCAGAGCCTCCTGAAGGCTCATTCTGGCTCCCTTTTTCCGAAGAACATTTACAGGCATTGTTCGACCTTAACCCCTTGTTACAATTTAGTGAATGGCGAGGACGGTACTCCCCTCCTGACATTCACAGGTTATTGAGAATACAAGTAGAAACACTAAGATCATCATGTCGCCATGGATCAGAGTTTCTACATTCCAGCGAAACACAATGTCAACTGAATCGCATCAAAAGGCAACGAGAGAAAGGAAAGCGGGGATGACAAGGTGATTTCTCGAGACCTAAGGAACCAGGGAGGGGGACGAGAGGAAAAATGTGTCTGAAAATTTGGAGGCTGACACCTTTTACTCTTCCCGACCCTTTTTTTTGGAATTCAGCTCCTCATCAACCGGATAAATCAAATTCATAAATGTCAATTCGATGGCATGGAAATGACATTAGGTACAATTAATGTCAACTCCCCATCCATTTAGAGATCCGATGTCTTGAAAAGGAAGGCTATAAGTCAGGATTTAATTTGACAGACTGGTAAATATATGAATATTTACCTAGGTATAATACTACAAATCACGCCGTCAGAACTTTCTCATTTGCTAATAGCACACTGTCTAGAAACGTCTTCATGGGGGTCTTCCCATAACACTACCGTTAACACAACCGTCTCTAATGCGAGTATTCCCAATTGTAGGTCTCAAACGACACATCCAAGTCCGCTTGTCACTCCTCAAGGGCGTGATAGATCTTCTTCGGAAAGGCTACATGGTAGGAGTCATGTAATAGCATTTTATAAAACCATTCGAAGATTCCATTGCCCGGCGGGCACTTCGTCTTGGATCAGGTGTGATCAATAAATTCTGCGGTGGGCCACATAGTATTCCCTTTCATGATCGGTGAACATCCGACTCAGCGAAATATTCTGCTGCTCAAAGAAGGGGAGGGGGGACTGGGTCAATAATGATCCCCGCCGCAAGTTACGGGAAATAGCAAGTCCAATTGTCTAAGGAACGTAATGGTGTCTATAATTGATGGGGTCTTTGGACCTTTTCGACCATGGACTTTCTAAATAAAATAGTTCAGACATAAATTAAATGGGAGGATGAATTATGAGTTTGGCTGATAATACCTGTGTTCCCTGTCGTGGTGGGGTACCATCTTTGGAGCCTCAAAAAATTCAGGAATTGCTGGGTCAAGTCGAACCGGGATGGGCCCTCAACGAGCAAGGGCATATCGAGCGGACCTATGAGTTTCCCAATTTCGCCGATGCGTTGGCCTTCGTGAATCGTGTGGGGAATGTGGCCGAAGTTGAAGGCCATCACCCCGATCTTTTTCTTGCATGGGGAAAGTGTAAGGTGGAAATTTGGACGCACAAAATTCAGGGGCTTACCGAGAGCGATTTTTTCTTAGCGGCCAAGGCCGATCGCGCGTATCAACTCCCCCCAATGACTCCGTAACCACTGATGGCAATCAGCACCACCTTAATCCATCCGGGCCCGTCGGAGGCCAGACACGCTCAGACGGCCGGATCTGAACTCACGGCGGATTTCCGTTCATTTGGCACAAAGGTCGCGCTGGTCACCATGCCATTTAGTTATTCGAAATTTCCCTCCATCCAACTCGGCACCCTTTCGGCGCTGTTGAAAGCCCAAGGGATCGGAGTCCAAACGTATCACTTCAATCTGCAGTTCGCCCATAAGATTGGGGTGCCCTTGTATGAAATTCTTTGTGAGAAGCGCGGCTTGTTTGGGGAATGGCTGTTTTCGGCGTTGTTATTTCGAGACAATCCGAAACATGCTGAATACCCCAAGGTCTTTAAACCTGTGTTTGAAGACACGGCCCGGGAAGCCGGATGCTCCATCGGCTATTTGGAAGACATGGCTCATACCATTGCCCCCCAATTTTTAACGTGGGCATTGACCTCGGTGGATTGGGACCAGTACGACGTGGTGGGCTTTACTTCCACCTTTGATCAAAATGTGGCCAGTTTAAGTTTGGCGAAATTGATTAAGGACGTCTATCCCCACGTCCGGATTGTGTTTGGCGGGGCGAACTTTGATGGCGAAATGGGCTTGGAACATTTTCGGGTCTCTCCCTGGATTGACTACGTCGTGATCGGAGAGGGTGAACACTCCTTTCCTCCCTTAGTGCAACGAATTCTTCTTCAACAAGAAACCGATGTGCCTCCCGGAGTGGCCTATCGCAGGGACGGCCAGATCCACTTAGCCCCTAACGATCACTTGTTTACGAAATTTGATCAGGCTCCCCCTCCCGATTACGACGATTATTTTGCTGAACTACAGGAATTAGCTCGTCAAGGATCCACTGGCTTAAATAGGATTTTGCTGTATGAGGGATCACGCGGTTGCTGGTGGGGAGAAAAACATCATTGCACCTTCTGCGGGCTGAATGCCCAAGCCATGAAATTTCGAGCCAAATCTCCCGACCAAGTGGCTTCTGAATTGGACTATCTCTCAAGTCGGTACGACACGACCCGCTTTCGGTTGGTGGATAATATTATTGACATGAAATATGTGGACGGCCTGTTTGGTCAGCTGGCCCAGCGACACGTCGATCTGGATGTGTTTATGGAGACCAAAAGTAATCTCAATAAACGGCAAATCCAGACCCTGGCCCAAGGAGGCGTGAAATGTATGCAGCCAGGGATTGAAAGTCTGAGCAGCACGCAGTTGAAGGAAATGGATAAGGGCGTCAGCCCGCTACAAAATATCCAATGCTTGAAATGGAGTCGGTACTACAATATTGATCTCTCCTGGAATATTTTGTTGGGCTTTCCCCAGGAGACCAACGAAGACTACCAGCAGCAAATCGAAAGAATTCCCTCCCTGCTGCATCTCCAACCTCCCGAATCGACTGGCAAACTTTGGCTGGAACGATTTAGCCCGTATTTTAAATGGCCTGAACAATACGGGATTCGTCTGACAGGTCCGGGGCTAGCCTACTCGTATGTGTATGACGAACGAAAAGTTGATCTTAATAAAATCGCCTATGATTTTGAGTATGAAATTGATTGGAAGGTGGATCCGCAACTGTATGAAGATTTGGTCAGACTGGTTCAGGAGTGGAAGCAACGATACGCTTCGCCAAATCGGCCCTTTCTCTTTTTTTCAAAAGCCCCGAGTTATCTGACGGTCTATGATGGTCGGGGACCCACTCCGACCAGTGAACGCTTTGATGGGCCCCCTGCCTTTATCCTGGAATTTTGTAACGATCAAGGCAAGTCCTTTGAACAAATTCGAAAAGGGTTGCAAGAATCCATAATCTCCGAGACAGATGATGCCATACATCCCTTGGCGGATCTTCTGACTTCCCTTTGTAGAAAACGGTTACTCTACGAAGAAGGAAACCGGTACTTTACTCTAGCCCTGCCCATGAACCCCCACCGCTGAGGATACAGACTCAACCGGTAAGTCGTGTTCCACATATGTATATATTTCTAGGTATTTTTCTGATCCATCCCCTTAGAATTGCCATTAAAGGCTTGTTGAATAAATCAAAGTTTTCAGTGCGCCAATCCCATCTGACCGATTTCATGAATCATGACAAGCCAGGTGCCTGTTCAAAAAGGCCCGCTGTCGCACCCGCCCAGCCCGTGCACGCCAAGACGTGCCTTTCCACGGGCAAGGCCGCAGGGGCTTTGGCGCCCGGAGTGTACACGGAGTACGTGAGGGCAAACGGCGCGAAGAGGGCCAAGCCTGTGAGCGCGAAGCCGACAAAGGCCCGAGAACGCCGCTGGCGGACTTTTTCAACAGGTTCATTAAATTGGTGACCACACCCTGGACGGGGTTGGAGGATGCGAATCGATTGACATCCTGGGGCTCTATGGGTAGCCTATTAAGTTAAGCATAGATCTGCCGAAAAGTCTTATAAAATGAGATACTTAGAAGAAACATCACAAATACCGGTTCGTGTACCTTTTCTTCGGGTCGCAAAACTGGCGCGTCCTATCCTTTTGTTCGGAATTTTCGTTGTAGGAACGAGCCTATTCTTGCCACAAACTGGCCTCTCCGAAGTGTCTACTCACCCGCCACGGGATCTCTCTGAAACATTCACATTCAATTATTCATTGGCGATTGGTGGAAGTCATCCAGGCCTCCCAACTGGGAATCAAAGTACTCAATCTCTAGACCAAGAACCAGCCCCTACCCAGAATATTTCTTCCCTTTTTATCAATACGCAATCATCTAGTTCCGCTTATCACAGCCCGTATGATGAGCCTCTGATTGAAGTGCAGGAACAGACTCCCACCGTCCTTCCCAGTTCAACAGATTCAACCACTAAAGATGGCCCTGGTTCTTTGGTCCATTCTGATTTTTTAAAGGGCAATTCAACCATGGCCCCATCGGTTGAAGAAAACCCTGAAGGGCCAAACAGTTTCTATCATGAGGTTATTGCCGAAGAGGTTCCCTCCTATATCATTCACGAACCAGCTTCCCACCACCGGACTACGGTTTCCCGTGAAAATGTCAATAGTGTCCCTCATAAGTATCTTGAAGGAAATCTTGAAAACCAGGTGACAGCACCCCTAGCCAAGGAACCGGGGGATCTCACACCAAGAGCGTTACCTGAGACCGTTCCATTACCAACCTTTTCCCGGTTTGAATGGACATTCATTGCTGAGAACGAATTACACCACATGGGAGAGGTACGCTCACCTGCTCCGCCAACGTTTCCATTCCAAAGCCATTTTCACGGTCTTTCGAAACCCCAGCATTTTCTCGTTCGCTTTGCCCAAGTCTTTCACCCTAGCTGGGAGCCTTTGCCGCCACACGCATCCACTGGCTATGGAACGATCCCGCTGGTTCTCAATGATGCAGTGGCAAAAAACTTGGAATATTTCCAGAATGGTATTCACGAGCGATTCCAAACATACCTCGATCGGTTTCATCATTATCAAAAGATCGTTGAACCCATTTTTCGGGAATTTGGTATTCCGACAGAACTCATGTACCTTTCGTTGGTTGAAAGTGGGTTTAACCCTCGAGCCTATTCCCGAGCTCGTGCCTCCGGACCCTGGCAATTTATGAAAGCCACTGGCCGCATGTACCAACTCAAGGTTAATTGGTATGTGGATGAACGGCGGGACCCCATCAAATCCACTGTCGCAGCCGCACATCACCTCAGGGATTTGTATGATCGGTTTGGATCTTGGCCTTTGGCGTTAGCCGCCTACAATGCTGGAAGCGGAAAAATTTCCCGTGCTATCAGAAAAACCAAGACCCGTGATTTTTGGAAAATTCGTCGAACTTGGTATATTCGAAGGGAAACGAAAGAATATGTCCCGCGCTTTATTGCTGCCACACTTATCGCAAAAAACCCGACGGCATATGGATTCCAACTACCCAGCAAAGACCAGCATGCGTTTGAAGAAGTCCTCATTTCCAAACCAGTTCATTTTTCCGCCATTACCAAGGGAACAGGAATCAGCCTTGATGAACTTAAACGGCTGAACCCCGAACTCCGGCGAAGCATTATCCCGAATTCTAAGGGTCCAGGTTATTACCTCAAGGTTCCGGTGGGAATGGCATCATTGGTCGAAGCCCACCACCCAACTTTCCCTGTCTGGACCAAACCTCCGCCGCCCCCCTCTCAATGGTATCGAGTACGGTGGGGCGATAGTTTGTCTGTAGTGGCCAAACGGTTTGGCATGAAAGTCCGCCACCTGAAAGACATGAATAATCTATCCTCTAACCTCATTCGGGTAGGAACCCGGCTTCGGGTACGCGGAGGCGATGTAGACTATGCTGATAATGATATAACCTGGTATCGGGTTCGGTATGGGGATTCGTTGGGTAAGATCGCCAGTCGGTTTAACACATCTGTGCCCGCCCTCAAAAGGCTCAACAATTTGTCTACGAATCTCATTTTCCCCGGTAACCGGTTGCGCGTTCAAGGGCACCCACGCTCTGGAACCGCTAGCAGCCAAGGTTCCCAATTGTACCGAGTACGTCATGGGGATTCGTTAGGCAAGATCGCCAGTCGGTTTAACACATCTGTGCTCGCCCTCAAAAGGCTCAACAATTTGTCTACAAATCTCATTTTCCCGGGTGACCGGCTGCGCGTTAAAGGGGAACCGAGCCCCCGAACCTCTAGCAGCCAGGGGTCAAAGTGGTACCGAGTGAAGCGGGGAGATAGTTTGTGGAGTATTGCCCAGCAGTTTAGCTTGAGTGTGAAAGATTTACGGGCATTAAATAATCTGTCATCCAGCATCATACGCTCAGGACATATGTTGCTGGTCAATCAATAACTCCTTCCCTCTTATTTTTCCTGGTCTTCTGCTTGTTCCCCTTCTTTGGGGTTTTGTTCTGGTGAAAGACCTGAAGTTTCTTCGCTTTCCTTCTCTAAACTGTTGGTTTCCGATTCTGATTCAACCGATTCCTGCGACTCCTCTGGAGCTAACACTTTTACGCGGAGACCCGCTTCGCTGGTAAAGGGGGAGAGGGGATATTCCTTCATCAATTTTTTATAGTGCTCGACCGCTTCATTCGGCTTTTCATCTGATTCGGCCAATTTCGCCAATTCAAAGATCACCTGATCCTTATTTAATGCCTCAACATTGGTCAACACCGCATCAAAAGCATTAAGCGCTGCATCTCGGTTCCCGTTAAGCAAATGCGCCAGCCCCAACCGTTGCTGCACTAATCCCACCAGAAGGAAATCTTTGGAATACTGTTGAACAAATGAATTGTAGACTTCTATCGCGCCTTCATACTTTTGTTCTTCCATCAAGCTATTGCCCAACAAAAATAAAGAAACCTTCGCACTGGTCGTTCCAGGATATTGGTCAAGGACCTCCTGAAACATGGTAGAGGCTTTTCGGATGTTTTCCTTGGCCTTTTTGGCATCATCAAGCGGCCGATCCAAATACACCGTTTGGGCCTTCCCTTCCAATTCCCAGGCACGCTCCTGGTTCTGGCCTGCGAGCCAGGTGAGCGTGATTGCCACAACAAATAACACCAAAATCAGAATAATCCCTCCCCATACTAGCCTACGATTTTCCTCCACAAAAAATAAAAAACGTTCTTTACTGGATAGAACGGTTACTCCCTCGCCCGCAGGGAATTTGTTTGTAGTGTCTTTAATCTTATAGCCCATCTTCTTGCCTTTCTCCCCCCTCTATACCGACATCCTATACGCGGTTTATTCACGGAAGATGAGTTGCCTTATACCCACCTACCCTGTTCATGTCAAATGGTATTCTGTCCTAAAGTATCAGAGTTGACAAGGCCTAACTCCCTGTTATAATGAGGGAATTACGTGATTTTTGCGTTTATTTTTAGGCGGATAGCTCAATTGGAAGAGCGCTGCCTTTACACGGCAGAGGTCGCAGGTTCGATCCCTGTTCCGCCTACCACTTTTTTTGGCACATGGCTCTTTTAATTTGATATAGTCATTCATTCTACATCAATAATCAACATTCCTCATTGAAATTTTAAATGGGCAACTTGCCCAGGATCAACATTTTTCGGGGCCGTCGTTCAGCCTGGTTAGGACGCCAGATTGTCAATCTGGAAGTCGCGGGTTCAAATCCCGTCGGCCCCGCCATCCGCATTTCATAGTAGTGTGGTTCAAGTTCGAGTCACATTCCCCCGTGTTTTTCCAGATCACCCTAAAGGAGGTCTAAAATTCCATTATGTACTTTGCCAATCCCTCTGAACTCTTTGGGTCCTTAGGCGTACTTTCCATCGTGATTCTTCTGATTTTAGGAGTATTTTCGGTGATGTCGTGGGGAATTATCGTGAATAAGTTTCGCCGGTTGCGACAAGTCAACCTAGAAGAAGCCCAATTCCTAGAAATGTATGAAAACAACTCGATGGACCAAGAAACCTTGCAAAATGAGGCTCAAACCTTGACCTTTAGTCCCAGTTCCGCCGTGTATCTCGGCATTACTGATAGACTCCCCTCATCCGCGGACCTGTTCACCACTCAGTCGGAAACGGAAACCCAAACCAGGACCCGCTCCTCCAATCGTCAGTATCTAGAAAAGGTCTCTCAGTACATCATTCAAAACCACATTAACCATCAAGAAGCCTATCTGCCCTTTTTAGCGACCACCGGAAATCTAACCCCATTTATTGGACTATTGGGCACGGTGTTAGGAATTATCAATGCCTTTGGAGAAATTGGTATCCAAGGGTCCGCCAGTATCGCCGCAGTGGCTCCTGGTGTCTCAGAAGCCCTTGTGGCCACCGCGGCTGGGCTCTTCACGGCAATACCAGCTGTGATGGCCTACAACTTTTTTCTCTCCCGGATTAGAAAAATGGCCTTCCGAGTGGAAGCCTTTTCTATAGAATTTCTCAACACGATTGAAGTACCGGAAAAAGCTTTTGAAGTGGAGGAAGTAGCCCGATGATCTCAGGATCAAGACCTCGACAATTTCTCGCGGAAATCAACGTGATTCCTCTCGTTGATGTGATCCTGGTGTTATTGGTGATCTTCATGGTAACAGCGCCGATGTTACACCGTGGCCTAGATATCAATTTACCCACCTCAGCAGCTAACAATATCAAAGCGGAAGAACGGCTAATTGTGACCATTCAGCGTGACCACACATTATCGCTCGGCAACGACCCCATCAGTCTCATAGATTTGAAGTCCAAACTTCGGGATGCCAAAGCCTCCAATCCCTTGGTTTCTGTGTATCTACGGGCCGACAAAACGGTGCCATATGGTAGGGTGGTTCAGATCATGGATGAGGTGAAAGGGGCCAAAATCGAACGCCTTGGCATGGTCACCGGGCCAAAGATTGAAACCATAGAGGAAGAGACCATCGGAGTCTCTCCCTAACCGTTCTTTCAATGGGACATACTGCATCTCCAAGCCTTATTTCCCTTGGGCTCACGGCTGACGTTTCCCCAGAAGGATCTTCCTTCCGTTGGGAATTTATAGCATCATGTTTCCTCCATACCATCGTCCTATTCATGGCCTTCTCCCTGCAGTTTCACTCAAAAGTTGAGGCACCCTTTCGAGCTATCGATGTGGCGCTGATTTCATTGCCCCCCCAGCCCCAGACGGTTCCCAGGAAAGATGTGGTGAACCCTATCCCAACCCCGAAACAGGTGAGGCCTTCTCAACCGATACCACCCTCGCCTCCTCAACAGAAATCGCAACCAGTTGAAGACCCGCTGCCTCCATTACCCACGGAAACAGCTTCCGAGCGATTATCTGAATCCTTTGGTGGTGCCATTAACTCCATCGTGGTCCCTCAAAAGCGACAATTGATGACTCCTCCCATGCCGACTCAGAAAATGGAGGTTGCACCGCCTAAAAACCGATCACCCTTATATGAAAAACTCCAAATGCCCTCTGCTCCACCTAAAATTTCTCGACCAACCCCCTTACAAGCCTCGAAACCGGTGAAGATCCTTCCAACACCCTCACCCCCTCTTTCTAGACCACAGACCAAACTGACTCCGGTGGAAACGAAACCGCAACCCACTCAGTCGCCCACTCCAGTTGCCATGATGGAACCCGTCATGAAGCCCGCCCCGACTCTTCCATCACTGAGTGAGGTGACACCCTTTAAAAAAAGAAAACAAGCAGTTAAAAATCCCAAGGCTTCGCCTCCTCGTAACATTGAAGAATCCCTAAAACGGGCGATCCCAACCGTCCCCACACCAGCCCCTGTTCGCAACATCCAACGAAAATCCATTACCCGAACTCCCCCAAAAGTACCACAGTCATCTGTTCCGGAAGTCTCAGCTCCTCAATTATCTGCCATTCCTCCCTTAACGGAAAGGCCACCCATCACTGAAATGCCACGCTCTGAATCTCAATCACCATTGAAATCCCAGCCCTCAAAAATGTCAGACACCGTGAAGCAGTTGATGGAGGGCCTGAAATCCAAAACCCGAAAACCTGCTCGAAGGCCAGTGGCCCCTCAAAAAACGCTGCCCCCCCCCACAATACCGACCCAGCCCGTACCCACAGAACTTGATCAACGCATTGCAAAATTGAGTATTCCTCAGGTGGCCCCGGTGGAATCGATTAAACAACACCTTCAATTGCTCGCAATGCAACCCACGTCTAGTTCCGGAAATTCAGCTTCTGGCCCTTCTCCGGGGGAAAGTCGGTACCTGGCCATGGTTGAGGATGCCATTGATCGACGGTGGGTGGCTCCTCCACTCCTGCTTAACAATCCGCTAGTCGTGCTTAAATTCCGAATATTCCGAACGGGAGAAATTTCTCAGATTCACATGAACCAAAGCTCTGGGAATGGGCACTACGATGCAGCCGCGAAACGAGCGATACACGCTGTAAACCCGTTACCACCATTTCCCGAAGACCTTAAGAGGGCCTCATTAGATGTTCTCTATCGATTCATCAAAGATTAAAAGGATATCCGTTTTATCATGAAGACATTAGTAGGTCCCACTCATCGCCTCATTCTGCTTATTCCTTTTTTCCTTAACTTTTTGACTCCTTCTATTCTGCTGGGAGAAGATGCCGTTCTGGAAGCGACACGGTCAGAATTTCAAAAAATCCCGATCTGGGTAATGGGATTTTCTTCTGTCCAACGAGACGGCGAGCTCCCTGAAGGGTCTAACACCCAAGTCGTGTCTGTGCTTAAAAGCGACCTTACTCGCTCTCAAGTGTTTGCCGTCTCGGATTTGCCTTCTGCGAAGGGTGAATTTTCAGAAAATAAATGCGTGAGTCTCTCACCTTCTTTAGGCAAGCATTACCAAAAGGTGACTGTTTCCACCTGGGGGCGAATCGGAGTTGGAGGCACCAGGACCGGAGTCCAGGGACTCATATTTGATGCCTGTGCGTTCGATCCCGGGCAACAAGACCTGTTGACGGGCAAACGATATTTTTCTTTGAAAATCAATGATAGCCTAGTCCGGTTAATGGCACATCGTTGGGCTGATGAATTGGTCTATCGGTATACCGGAGAGCAGGGCATTGCCAGAACCAAAATCGCCTTTGTGGGTCAGAAAGACAACGCACGTGAGCTCTTCGTCATGGATTATGATGGATATGACCCACAACAAGTCACGGCTGACGGGTATTTAAACCTTATGCCTAACTGGTCACCTGACCGCAAGTCCCTCATTTACACCGCCTATCGGGATCGTAAGCAACAAGTTATGATTCGAGAGTTGGCTTCAGGTCGTGAGGAAGTCTTCGTGGCCCCCGCCAGCCTCAACATTACCTCTACCTTTGCCCCTGATGGACGATCGATCACATATGCCAATGCCCAAGAAGGCAATTCGGATATTTATCAGTTAGAATTGGACAGTAAAACGACGAAGCAGTTAACCTCTCATCATAGCGCAGACCTTTCCCCATCATGGTCACCGGACAAGCGGCACTTGGCCTTCACCTCTGATCGCGGAGGCCGCCCCCAAATTTACATCATGGATGCTGACGGCTCCCACGTCAGACGATTAACATACGAGGGAGATTATAATGCCGCACCGGCGTGGTCTCCAAAAGGCGATTGGATCGCGTATGTATGTCGGGTACCTGGCCAGGGATTTAAGTTATGCCGCATCAGTCCAGATGGAGAGGAACGGACACAAATCACACATGGCAATAGTATAGACGACTCGCCCTCATGGGCCCCCAATGGACGACATCTGGTGTTTAGTTCGATCAGACGAGGAGAAAGTCAGTTGTATATCATCACAAGCGAGGGAGCGGGATTGGAAAAAATTTCATCGGTGGGCTCTCACCTCAGCTCACCATCTTGGTCTCCGTTTCAGCCTTAAAGCCGGAAGAAAACAACCGTGATTTTTCAGCAAAGGAGTTGCCCTATGCATCCAGTCATTCACATTCTAGCACTGCTTGGTATTCTCGGTCTGACCTTAGGAAGCCTCACAGGATGCGGGGAAAAGCGCATTAACGTCGCGACGATTTCCGGAGCTCCAGGGGAGGAAATTGAATTGGCTTCCATAGATACCACTTCATCCACTGACCCCGGTGGCGTTGAGGAAACCTCAGTCGAGGAGTCTTCCTTGTCGGGTCAGATCCCTGCCCCTGAAGAAACCCAATTAGAACCTTTAAATTTTTCCCATGAGCCTGCTGCTCCCCAAAAAATCGACCCAGCATCTAATCAGGGCCTGGCGATAGAAGACGCGCGCGCTTCCAATCTTTCTGAAGGGTCCGACACACCCGCTGATAGCGGGCTGCTTGGCAAAGAAGACTCATTTGCCGACTTGTCGGGAGGACCAAATATCGACACACAATCAGGTTCATCGTTACTACCTGACACTCAAGCAGGGCAAGTAGACTCCACAACTTCTGATGGGTCGAGCCCATTGAGGTCTTCCTTGCCCAATGATTCGGTTCCAGCCTTTCAAGATGATTTTTCTGGTGTCGGCATGGAACGGATTCCAGACGCCTTAGTTGTGGCGAAAGCCGAACCTTCTGATATGATGAAGCAGCGGTTGGACAATCTCAAGAGAGCCGAAAAAGCCACTTTGGCCGCTGGGTTGGAAGATGTGTTTTTTGAATTCGATAGTTGGTCCCTCACACCTGAAGGAAAACAAGTGCTCGACCGGGATATGGTCCAGCTGAAAAGAATCGTGGCATCAAAACTCATTATCGAGGGCCATGCCGATCAGCGAGGGACGCAGGCTTATAATATCGTTCTTGGAAAAAAACGGGCTGTTGCCATTCAAGATTATTTGGCAGAATCAGGGCTTGATGCCTCCCGTTTGGCGATCATCTCTTACGGAAAAGATAAACCGTTTTGCCACGATCCTAGTGAAACATGTCACTTTCTCAACAGACGAGGACACCTTTTAATTCAAAATCCGTAATTTCGTTCTTACTCTGGGATAACCAGAATCAGGGAGGATACAGGACACGGTGAAAACAGGTTTAAGCCTTCAGGCATTATTGAGACCCTGGTCTTCTGCCTTTTCTTTCAAATGGGTTATTGGATGGTGCATGATTGGATTGCTAGGAACAGGTTGCGTGGCCCAACAAGCAGATCTCGCACGTATTCAAAAAGATCTGGAGTTGCAGATCAGAAAAATTAAAGAGGAAAAAAGGCAACTCGCCGTACAAGTTGATGAAACAAAAACCCAACTCGCCACCATGAGAGAGGAAGCTGAAGGTGACCTCACCAAAATTCGAAGTAGCTTGGCTTCCATAAACCAAAAGGCGACACTCCTGCAAGAGAAGGATTTAACAAGTTTATACGGCAAACTTGAGGAAGCGGAAAATAATATCAATAACCTGAACAAGGATTTCACCCTTCAAATAGATAATCTGAAATCTGATGTCCAGTCCCTGCAGACAAGCAGGCTCGCCCATCAAGAGGAACTCCAAAAGGCCAATACCCAAACAACAGCACTTGCCCAAAAAGTGGATGAGAACAATCAAGCCTTAATAGCTAATATGACAGAATTTCAAGGTTCTCTATCGCAATTCAAAGATACCCTCGCAAGTCTAGGAACTCATATCGGCCAGGTTCAAACAGACCTAACTGGCTTTAGGACCACTCTTGGACAAGTTCAAGCCAACTTGGTGACTCAACAGCAAGAACTCGGAACTGCCCAAACTCACTCGGAAGAG
>JAZFZJ010000054.1:0-2428 GCA_036443915.1 Nitrospirales bacterium | reverse complement strand
CTGCGGGTCTTGTTCGGTTCACTACCCACCACTCTTCCCACGCTTGTCATTGCCACATTCCCTATTGAGTTAAGCATTGCTGGGTGGTCCGGGGTCCCGCTCTCGTTTGCCACTGGGTTAGCGTGTTTTATGGTGTATGAACTAAGCCATTGTATGCAACATTTGCGCGTGACTCCCCAAAATAAGTTTTTACGCCGAATCAAACGGCATCATTTACTTCATCATTTTCATAATGAGCAAGGTAATTTTGGGATCACCAGTCTGTTCTGTGATCGAGTGTTTGGCAGCTTGTATGTGAGCTCCGAAGGTGTTCCTTTGAGTCACACCGTTTCCAATTTGGGATATCATGATCAAGAACGGTTCCAGTATCCTTGGGTTGCCCAATTATCCGAACAGAAGCCATAGGGGGGGGAATGTTGAAAAAGCATGCCCTCGCCAAGGAGCAGGATTTGCCAGCGGCGTTTCCCAGCCTTGGTTGTGCTCACGTTCTTCCATGGTACCCTGCCGCGTGGCAAGAGCTGTCACTCCCAACGAGAAGCGGTCAATCATACATACGCGACCTTACCCGAAGAAAGGGGTGTCTTGGCGGCCTGGTTTTGGCGGGTGAGACGGTGGACTTTTTTTAACCTTCCTTTTTGCTCATGGAGATTCATTCCAGGTGTCAGATTCCATTGGTTCTGACAGAATGTTGAATTTTCAACAGTTTGTAGGGGCATATGGCTAACGGCAACGGTATGACTCCTTTTGTTTTTGGGGAATATTCTCTGCTTTTTAATGGTGGAGGGGAGCATAGCGAGACAAGCGCCCTGTGATACGGGTTGAACCAGTACACGACCAGACCAGCCTCAAAAAATTTATTCGCTTTCCCTGGAGGCTGTATCAATCGGATCCACATTGGGTTCCTCCATTAATTGTCGAACGGCTTCATACCTTTTCTCCAAAGAATCCCTATTTTCAGCATGCTCGGTGGCAGTGTTGGATTGCGTATCGAGGGCATGAACCTGTTGGGCGGATTAGTGCTCAAATTGATGACTTACATATCACTCGGTACCGGGATCGAACCGGTTTTTTCGGGTTGCTGGAGGCCGACCATGAAGCCAGCGTGTTCCAATCCTTATTTCAAACGGCTGAAGGGTGGCTTCGGGCACAGGGAATGACTAGGGTTCGAGGGCCATTCAATTTATCTATTAATCAAGAATGTGGGTTATTGGTAAACGGGTTTGACTCTCCGCCGATGATTATGATGGGTCATGCGAAGTCCTACTACTCCAAAGCGGTTGAAGATAATGGCTACTACAAAGCTCAAGACCTGTTTGCCTATCAAATCGGAATTAATTTTTCCTTTCCTCCCGGGGTAGCCCTGTTTCTCAAAAAAGCCAAAGATTCTATGCGTATTCGCCCGTTACGTAGGAAGTATCTGAAGGAAGATTTGGCCATTATCAAGGATATTTTTGAAGAGGCATGGTCAGAGAATTGGGGATTTCTCCCCTTTACTGATGCGGAGTTTTCTGATTTAGGACAAATGTTAAAGCTTTTGGTGGAAGACGATTTTGTGCAAATTGCGGAAATTGATGGCGAGCCAACTGCCATGTTGGTAGCCTTTCCGAATATCAATGAGGTGATTCAGGACCTCAATGGGCGATTATGGCCCTTGGGGTGGCTCAAGGCTTTCTGGCGCGTAAAGGTCTCCTACCCCAAGACAGGGCGGGTTGCACTAATGGGAGTTCGTAAACGGTTCCAGTCCAGTCCCATGGGGGCTGCCATGGCCTATGGCTTGATTGAGGCTGTTCAGGTGGCGGGACTTCGAAAAAAAATTCAGCAGGTCGAGCTTTCTTGGATTTTGGAAGAAAACAAACAAATGTGCCACATCCTCGAATCCCTGGGAGCCCAACCCTATAAAACGTATCGGATTTACGAAAAACACCTTCAATAGAATAAGGGTAGGTTACACTGTATTGGAAAATATGACATTTGATGGGCAATCCGTGACGGCCTTGGTGTTAGCTGGAGCTCGATCCACGAAGGATCCGGTGGCACAAATGGCTGGAGTTCCCAATAAAGTTCTGGCAACGGTAGGAGGGGAACCCATGGTCATTCGTGTATTACGGACTCTAGAAAGGTCACACAAGATAGAGAAGAGGATTTTGTGTGGACCATCATGGGAGGTGGTGAAAGGGCATCATTTTTTGGAAAACTTGGTTGACTCGGGCAAGGTAGAATGGGTCGAACCTCAAAAAGGCCCTAGCTTAAGTGTCCGGAAATTTTTAGACCAACATCCTCAAGGATTTCCTCTCCTGATCACGACTGCTGACCATGCCTTATTAACGGTCGAGATGGTCGACTATTTTTTACGAGAAGCTCAGCGGGAAAAGGTTGATGTGGCTGTTGGACTTGTGCCTCATTCCTTGGTTGTCTCCGCGTACCCGCA
>JAZFZJ010000053.1:0-3358 GCA_036443915.1 Nitrospirales bacterium | reverse complement strand
GAGCATTTCGTTTTTTATCTTTGAAAGAAGGTGCCTTTGTTTCTGAATCCTGTTTTTAGGAAAAAATCCCAAACGGAGTATAACCAAAGAATGAAACATCTGTATTTTATTTTGATAGCGATTTTCTTACACGTGGGGGTAGCGCAGGCCGATCCTGGCTTTGATCAATGGTTAAAAGGCCTGAAGCGTGAGGCGCGTGGCCGAGGGATTGCCACTTCCCTAATTGATCAAGCCTTCCGAGGCGTTAAACCTTTGCCACGGGTATTGGAACTTGACCGCAATCAGCCGGAATCAACCATGAGCTTTGCGCAATATAAACAACATATTGTTTCTCCAATGCGAATTGAGCGCGGCCGTCAGATGATGGCTCAGTATGGCGATTTGTTACAAGAAGTTGGCCAACATTATGGGGTACAACCACGTTTTATTGTTGCACTGTGGGGGATTGAAACCGACTACGGCAGCAATACTGGTAATTTTAACATTATTGAGGCGTTGATGACCTTGGCCTATGACGGGCGGCGCAGCCAATACTTTCGCCGTGAACTTCTCAATTCCCTGCAAATATTGCAGGAAGGGCATTCTTCCCTTGTAAATATGAAAGGTTCCTGGGCTGGGGCCATGGGACAAAGCCAATTTATGCCCTCGAGTTTTTTAAAACTCGCGGTTGATTATAATAGGGACGGTCGCAAAGATATTTGGACAACCCATGCCGATGTGTTTGCCTCAGCAGCCAATTACCTCTCTCAATTTGGCTGGCATCGGGGGGAGATTTGGGGAAGACGGGTCAAATTACCTGCAGGTTTTGATGCCAGGAAGGCTAGCCTTAAAATTCGGAAGCCTTTACGAACTTGGAAAAATATGGGCGTTCGCCGTGGTGATGGGAGCAATCTTCCTATCGCTCCAATGAAAGGAGCCATTATTTTACCTAACGATACATTATCTCCTGCCTTTTTGGTGTATCATAACTTTAGAGTACTGATGAAGTGGAACCGTTCAACCTATTTTGCCACCAGTGCAGGATTATTAGCGGATGCCATTGTGAAGTAACCACGAAAGGAAGCCGGGGTTCATTTTGGGGCAGCCAGATCCCTGAGTTGAATGGGATGGGCACCTTGTTGGATCATCGTTTTCTCGGCTTCCTTCCCATCGGTCGGTTGTACATTCACCGCTCGGATCGCATCGATCAGGAGGTACACTTCATAGCTATGGGTCAACGCATCTTTCACGGTGTTGAACACACAATAGTCCGTCGCAAGCCCTCCCACGAACAGCCGATTCACCCCCGCACGTTTTAACTGCCCATCCAATGTTGTCCCTTCAAATCCTGAGTACGCTTCTTCTTGAGGAGTAGTCCCCTTTCGGACGATGACGGTCCCAGGGGGAATTGAAAAAGGAATCGGGGGTTCCGCTCCATGTGTCTCAGCGACGCAGTGGGATGGCCAGATGCCACCTTGTTCTCTGAACGAACTGACCCGCCCCCAGTTGTTGTCCATTGTGAATGTTAGTTATGCGCATTGTGGGATAGCAACTACTGGAGGTCTAGTCTCTGGAGCCGGTGGTTTGTAGCCCAAGGAGCTGTGAGGCGATTTTCAAAAGGTGTTGCAACCCGTCATAGGTCTTCCTAGCTTCCATCTATTATTCTCCCGAATCCCTATCCTTTCCCCTTCGGCAAAATCCCTTTCCGGTCTAGCTCCTGAAGGTGTGCCTCCATTAGCTCGATCGTAAGCTGTCTCACGGATTTGCCTTGAATGGCCGCAGCGGCCTTCGCATGCCGCATGAGGTTGCGCGGCACATCCCGAAAAATCCAGGTTCCAGGGTCCTCGATGGGTTCTCTAGGCTTTGGCATGGCTGGAAGGGTAGCACTGACCGGAAATCGATTCAACTATCCCTTGACATATAAAGCTATCTTTACATATATTAGATTCTTTTGGAAAGGAGGTGAGAAGGATGGCGATGGTCAAGCTATTGGTAAATCTCCCTGCCCCACTGAAGGCCAAGTTGGATGCCTTGCGAAGTCAGGGGTATACCGCCAGCGGGTTTATCAGGGCGTTGTTGGAGCGGGAACTTAACGGAAAGGGGGGATCAAGCCATGGGCGTAAAACTTCGTGAACGGGGAAAGAAGGGTTGGTATGTGCTGACGGATTGGAAGGGCCAACGGAAGGCCAAGTGCTTTGGTGAGAAAAAGAAGGAGGCCCAAGCCTTTGCCAAGAAACTCACTGCCAAACTGAAATGGGCAGAGGAGAGTGGGGAGCCGGTTTCTCTTTCACGTCCTCAGCAAGAAGCCACGCCCACCCTTAAAGACTTCCTTGTCGATTGGCTCCAAACCTATGCTGAGGTGCATACCAAACCCAACACCGCCAGGGGGTATCGGAAATCCCTAGAGAACCATATCATCCCGGCTTTGGGCCAACGCCAACTCAATGAAGTGACTCGAAGCGATGTAAAAAGACTGATTGCGACCCTGTCTGGCGAAAGACTCAAGAAACAAACCATTCACAATATCCTGCTTCCCCTGAAAGAGGCGTATAACCATGCCATTGATGATGGGCTGGTCTTGAATAATCCGGTGGCCCGAACAGGGAGGCTCACCCGAAGCCGTGAGGACCGGCGTTTGCATATTGCCCCCCTCACGGAAGACGAGGTGTTAGCCTTCCTCCTGAAGGCACAGACCACCATGCCTCTTCTGTATCCCCTTTTCCTCTGTGCGGTGCGAACGGGGTTAAGGCAAAGCGAGTTAATTGGACTGCAACAGGGCGATATTGATTTTCAGGGCGGGTTTATCGAGGTTCGGAGGGCAGTGGTTCGAGGAGGGCTCACCGATACCAAAAGCCATAAGATTCGGCGCGTGGATCACACCCCGCAATTGGCTCATGTCCTTCAGGATCATTTTGAGACTCGTCGCCTAGAGACCGCCATGCAAGGGGAGAAGGCAGAGTGTGAAGAGCCGGAGTGGGCCTTTCAGACCCCCTCGGGAACCCGATGGGATGAGAGCCACCTGCGGAAAGCGTTTGACCGGTGCTTGAAACAGGCAGGAATTCGCAAAGTGAGATTCCACGACCTTCGTCACACCTATGCCTCTCAACTCATTCGCACGGGCGCACCCCCAAAATACATTCAGGAGCAAATGGGGCACAGTAGCATTCAGGTGACGATGGACATCTATGGGCACCTGTTTGGTGGGGAGTATCGGCACCTAGCCAGCCGGTTGGATGACCCCCGTTTGGACCACCTAGAGCCGGAATCCGCAACCCAGGCGCAACCGGCTTTGACGGGAGAGGAGAAGGTGTGCGTAAACTATTGAAAAATTGGTGCCCCCGACACGATTCGAACGTGCGGCCCGCGGTTTAGGAAACCG
>JAZFZJ010000052.1:0-2027 GCA_036443915.1 Nitrospirales bacterium | reverse complement strand
AATTGGCTGCCATCGAACGCTTGTGATACGCCATGGAGAAAAAGCCGCAGGATTAGCCCTCCTCCCACCCTTGGCCACCATCGGGTATTACCTGCTGCCCCCCCACTGGCAATCCCAACTGGTTGTTCAATGTGTTCCACAATTGATCGCGTATCTGGCATTAGGATTTTGGGCCTTTCAGAATGTTGACCGACGATCCAAGCTTGGGCTTGAATCCGAAAAATTCCGAGCAGGGCTCGGTTGGGGCGCGGTGACGGGAATGATCTTAGGATGCGTGAATACAGCGGTTATTCTCTCCTTGGTCCCCGCCTTTGGAGAAGACATCGATTTTCTCAGACACACGCCCCACGCCCACATACCTGTCTGGATCATGGTACCGTGGTTCATACTCATGATCGCCATGGCCGTCGAATTGAATTTTCGGGGATTCCTCCTGGGCCGGCTGCTCGCCCTCTTTTCACCTATCAGGAACACGATAGGGGCTTCATCGCCACATCGCCTGCTCCTGGCCACCATATTCCCCTTAGGAATTTCGGCACTCACGTTTTCATTCGATCCCTTTATGGTCTCCACCTTCCGCCATTTACATTGGATCGCGGTATGGGATGGATTCATTTGGGGATGGATGTGGATCCGAATGCACAACTTCTATGCCGTGATCACGGGCCATGCCATAGAAGTAATTATTGTCTATCTCCTCGTGCGTGAGGCTCTGGCATGACCCCCTCGTTTTCTCCACATCTTGTCAATGATCAGTTTGGAGATCCTGGGTTATATGTTGAGGTCCGTTGGAGCCGTCGCGCGTTGCTTTTTGATCTGGGTGACAACGCCTCGTTAAGCCCATCTCGACTGCTTCGGGCGCAAGATATTTTCGTCTCGCACACCCATATGGATCATTTCATCGGGTTTGACCGCCTCCTTCGTATCGCCCTCGGCCGCGGCAAACACCTTCGAGTGTATGGTCCACCAGGGTTGATTAAAAATATCCAAGGCAAATTGCAAGGCTACACCTGGAATTTAGTTGATGGATACCCGCTCACCATCGAAGTCAGGGAATTTCATCCCACTTCCCTCCAAACCGCACAATTTCATGCGACCGATGGCTTCACCTGTCAGCTCTCTTCCCCTATCCCAGCCGATCATTCAGGAATTTTTACGGTACTTCACGAACCCGCTCTCATGGTGCAAGCCGTGGCCCTCAACCATCGGATACCTTCGCTGGCCTTTGCCCTAAAAGAACCATTTCACATTAATATCAATAAGGTCCGTCTCCATGAGGCAGGACTGCCAGTGGGTTCCTGGCTCAAGGAGGTCAAACAGTACATTTGGGATGGGAAACCGGATTCTTTTACGTTTACCGCCACTCTCTATTTTGAACATCGGAAAGAAGAACGAACCTTTGACTTAGGGACCCTCAAACGCCAATTCATCAGGATTACTCAAGGGCAAAAAATCGCCTATGTGGTGGATTGCCGATATGATACAGAAAATGAGCGCAAAATTATGGACTTATGCCACGGGGCAGACACCCTGTATTGTGAAGCCCCCTTTTTAGAACAAGACAGTCAGAAAGCCGCCAATCGCTATCATCTCACGGCCAAGCAGGCCGGAATACTTGGACGCAAATCAGAAGTTCAACAATTAGTGGTCTTTCACTTTTCCCCTCGGTATACCGGCCAGGGGGACATAATCAAAAGTGAAGCGATGCAGGCCTTTACTCACACCTAAACCAGGAAGCGTTCGTTGAATAATGAAATTTTTTCCCGAAATCGAACACCTGGAGAAACCACTATTTGACATCAACTTTACATCAACAATGAAAAGGGAATGTTCAAAAAAGCTCGTCCAGCAAGGCCACAGACGCTTTGACGACCGGAGCGTACGGGGTAGTACGTGAGGATGGCAAAGTGTCGAGAACGTCGCTGGCGGCTTTTTTCAACGTTCCCACAGGAAGAAATTCGGAGGGACCATGACGGAATGGGCTAAGTACGGATTGTATTTTATTCTGGGTGGTTCACTGGTCAGTC
>JAZFZJ010000051.1:0-2834 GCA_036443915.1 Nitrospirales bacterium | reverse complement strand
GGTTACGGGCTTTGGAAATTAGATTGCTCATCAGCCAAGCCCCAGGCGATAAGTGATTTCAATCTAGCACAAGAGAGGAATAAAAGATAGCCGCTGTCCAGTAAGGGGAACAGGAAATTTTGTTCTTTGCAGGCGACCTGTCCCGAGTGGTTATTACGATATGTTCTTTTTCTTCAGTATTTTCGCCGCTCCGGTATACTGCTATATCTCAAACCCATGAAGGGCCGGTGTCAAAAAAAATACAGGAAAAATGTCTTCAAATTATATTTCAACGGAGAAAGCTTACAAGGTAAGGGTGGACGTTTCATTTTGGTCACACCACGCTGCTCAGATCGAGCCTGGCTGAAAAATACAGCTATCCTGTTTCCACAAAGATTCTCAATTTCCTGAGGCTTACTGGGACCTCAGCGATCACAGACTTTTTTAAGGTTTCTTCCAGCGTTGTTAAGAAATCATCTTGTTTCGTGCTTTTAGGCACAAGAGTCAGTTCTTTCGCTTTGTTGAAGAAATTTTTTCTTATTATCATCTATTCCTTAATTTCGATTTTTGCTGCTTCGGGTGCCATTCTCTTGAAGGTTGCCTTTTTAACCGAAGACCGTCCGGACCATGTCTTCGCAACTGCCCCGGTAGCAAAAAATTGAACGTGCGTTTCCCCACCTGTAACTGCAGGTCCTGGAACCCCAGGTGCTGGAAGGAAATTACTTTTATTATCTACCGAGGCGAAGAAGGAAGGAACTTTTACTTCCCATTTCACCTTGGTACCTGAGGTGTCGTCACGACCCTCATATCCTTTTTTAATTTATAAATCGGAGGACTGGCTAATTCCATACGGTAATTTCCAAGTTTTAAACTAGTAGGGTAGGGCCCACCAGTACCATTCCATCCGACTTTCAGACCAAATGACGTATCAGTGGCAAAATAAAACGCCCGCGTACGGGCATTTTTTTATAGAACGCTCGAAAATCTATCTATGAAGATGACCGCGATCGTGCCGGGCCAGCCGGCAACTTTCCGGAAAGCAGATCTCTTGCAATGGGCGGAGGCCACCCACCGGATTTTCGGCGAGGTGGAAACGGTATTGTCTTGTTTTCTCACCAGCCTCCCGCCCTCGCGCTTACATCCGACCGTTTCCTGCGTCCGATTCTCGCCTCCAAGTGCACACCTCCTTACCCCATTTTTCTTTTCATCGTGTCATATTTTCTTGGAAGGTTACATGTGTCTGGTGTTGTCATGTTTGACAACAAGGGGGCAGGGAACTGCCTAAGAGATTTTCATTTTTTTCAATGGTTTTTTGAGGGATTTGAGACGTGGTGGTCATCCAGCACTCAAAAAGGCAAGGAAAAAGGGAGAAAGCCTGCGTGTTTAGGTTAGTGAGGGGGAGTTGGAGGAAGGGAATTTCTCAGGAATAATTCTTGCTTAAATACATTTGATATAATAGAAAGCTGCTGTATTCATATCTTTTTGGAGTAAGCACATGAATGATCAAATGAGGTATCGAAATTGGCTAATAACCGTGGGTTTGGTATTAACCCTGCTTCTAGGGTGGAGCCATGCTGTGTGGGCGGGACCGCCGACTCCCAGAATTCCTCACCTGAGTATTCCTATCTTGGGTACCTCCCTAAATCTTCAGCATAAGCCGATGGGTTTGGTGGTACAAATTCTGATCGATTTACAAGAACGCCAGGATCAGAATGGCCTACAAATTCAATTTTATACCGGACCTGGACAATTTTCTTTGTTTGCTCGAAAAGCTATTCACCTCGCTATTACACGGGCGTTCGAGGCGGCGAACCTGCCTTCGGAGTCCTGGACGGTCCTGCTGACATTTCCCTATTCCGGTCGCACAGTATACGGAGAAAGTCTGTCTGCTATGGTGGGGTTGAGTGTGGTAGCCATGGCCAAGGGTGAGCAGCCCCTAGAAGGACGGGCTCTGACTGGAACGATTACCGATCAGGGAAGTATTGGAGCTGTGGGAGGTCTGCAACTAAAGATCTTGGCAGCCTATCATAACCATTTCCACCGGGTACTCATCCCAGGTGATTATGATATTCGTGAGGGAGATTGGCACACTCCATTTCTGATGCATGTCTCTCCCGTCGGGACGGTTGATGAAGCCTATTTTGGTCTGACCGGCCACCATTTGCTCGCCCTTCATTAAGCAGTTTGTTGAAAAAGCCCATCAGCGGCGTGGTCGTTTGATCCCCACTCGATATACTGGGACTGTTGAAAAAACATGCCCTCGCGAAGGCGCCGGGTCTGCCAGCGGCGTTCTCCGCCCGTTGTCGTGCTCACGTACTCCGTGAACGCTCTGGGCGCCAAAGTCCCAACGGCCTTGCCTAAGGAAAGGCACGTCTTGGCGTGCACGGGCCGGGCGGGTGAGACAACGGGCCTTTTTGAACAGGCCCATTGCTTGTGAGGATTAATGGAATTGATCAAATGGGATTGGCGCTCTGAAAATTGTGATGTATTCAACAGTCCCCTTAGGTCAATTCGACCTGGTTGTGTATCACAATGGTGCCTTTTGAGTCTGACGATGAGCCGAGGAGTTCCCATTCATCAAAAAAGGGGAGAAAGCCGAATTACCCGACTGAGAATGGGTCAAGAAGAGGGAGGTTCCCAGTCCCCTTGTTCAGGACGAGATATCCCTCTAGATGAGTAAGGGGTGTACCGGCTGGTATCACAATTTGAATGTAACCCCATCAACCTTAAGGAAAATTCAGTCCAAAGCCTGTTGAGGCAAGGAATTTCTAGTGGCTCATCCACTCAAACCTTGACAGAAAGACTCAGAGAGATCTCATGGACAGGCCGGGTTCTGGCAGGGGAACCTTAACGTG
>JAZFZJ010000050.1:0-5095 GCA_036443915.1 Nitrospirales bacterium | reverse complement strand
ACGGATCTAACTGAAGGAGGAAATTGGTGACAAAGGCATCATAGTCGGGAAGAAAATCATACAGATTGGGAGTGAGTTTATATTCCTGCGTTTTCACCCCCTCCCACACGGAAAATGTCCGTTTGGGAAAAAAGAAAAAATGATTGGGCAGGTCCTTCATCATCATGCCCAATTGTTTGGGATAATAAAAGCGAATGCCGCAACAAAGTTTGGGGAAACCGCTATTGAGAATGGTATCCACATACATCCCCGAAAACGATTTATAGCCCAACAGCCGTTCTTCCGGAAGAATGGGCGGAGATTGCCACTCGAAGCCTTTCCCTGACCGGCGAATTCGACAATCTGCGGGAGAGCGAATGAGCCAGCCATATTGCCCCACAAACCGAACCGGGCCGCAATCGTCAGGAACGACCTTATACCCGCCGGCAGCCAATTCCCGCTGATCGGGCAAAGACATCCCTGTCATCAGCGGGCGATGCGGATGAAAATCCAGCTTCAGCCGTTCTGGGGCAAAAGCCGTGGCATATTCCCGCTCCCAATACACGACCCACTTGCCTTCAGAATAGCCTGGCAATTCATTCATGGCCGGATTTCATGGCTGAGCTGAGAAAGTCTGTCCCCGTTTGATCATCCACGTCACTTCAGCCACTCGTTTTCCCAATGCCCTCGCAGCCGCCCGTTCTTTCTCATCAATACCGGGGCTGTCGCCTTCTGTTGTCGCCGATGCGCCAAAAGCCCCGCCATCGCTGACGATGATCATCTGATTACCCAACATCGCAGCCAATATGGTCAACATCGTCACTTCTTTCCCACTAGAGACCTGTCCACCTGTGGCAAACGCCGCCCCCACTTTATTGCGCATTTTAAACTCTGGAAACACACCAAATTCAAACTGCCACCGATCAAAAAATGTTTTGACTTCTCCCGACATGTTCGACCAATACACCGGCGACCCCACAACCAACGCATCACTCCCGAACAAGAGATCCGCCGTGATCTCTCCCACCTTATGCAGCAGTACCCGCGTCGCAGGAACCGACTTGGCTCCCGCCACCACGCTCTTGGCCATGATTTCCGTATTGCCGGACAACGAATGGTAGGCTACGAGGACCTGGATGGTGTCTTGCTGGGCTTGAACCTGTGCCGCAGCGTGTGAACACCCAACACACAGAAAGATCATTCCCAGAAGGAGACGCACAGCGGGTTGAGCAATCATCGAAATTCGAAAAATACACGAAGTAAGGAGGAGTCGGCCGACTGATGACCCAAGAAAGGGATTAATGGGAATATTGAAAAAGTCCCCCAGCCGCGTTCTCGTGGCTCGGATCCCTCACAACGGTGGCGCCCTTCGGGACGCCGCTCCCATGTACTTCTCATCCTCCTCGCTGCCTGCGGCCGTGGCCGTGGAAAAGCATGTCTTGGCACGACAGGGTTGGGAGGGTCAGACAGCGAGACTTTTTGAACATTCCCGATTCCTTGGGATGTTTTCTCGTGTTTGCCAGACATAGCCGATATTGGGAAATTTTTGGATTATTCAACAGACCCTTAATGA
Organism: Nitrospirales bacterium; assembly: GCA_036443915.1. GTDB lineage: Bacteria > Nitrospirota > Nitrospiria > Nitrospirales > UBA8639 > Nitrospira_E. The sequence continues at coordinate 3,543 of JAZFZJ010000050.1, read as the reverse complement.
AAGATGCCCAACGAGGGAGCCTTACCGACGTTCGATTTCTTCATCGTACTGTTCTTCCACTGACACATGCGTTAATGCCCCCCGGTACTCACACTTATGACAACGAACTCGAAATTCTTCCAACCACTTCTCTTGAACAAAGGTCTGATGGCATTTTGGGCAGACAAAGACTCCCTTTACATAATGCACTTGCTTCCTGTACTTCATAACCAACTCCTCCAAATATAAAATGAAATCCAGGGGTTAGCCTGCCACAGGCCTTTTCCCCATTGCAACTTACGGCTCTTTAAAAATACGTGATTGCCAGGGGCCGAGTAAAAGACTTGGAGAAAAGGAAGGGGAATCTTGAAAAAGTCCGCCAGCGGCGTTCTCAGTCTTTTGTCGTGCTCACGTACTCATCTGTACGCTCTGCGCGCCAAAAGACCTGCGGCCTTGCTGGACGGGCCTTTTTTAACATTCCCTGTTGCTTTTGGTTACCCAGGGAATATGGCAAAGCCAATCGATATTGAAAAAATTTGGAACTATTCAACAGACCCTGAAGGAAAACAGGACACCAGATAGAGCCTGTTAGATTTGGCATTATTCCCAACATTTCCCATGGGCCAAATTCCCAAAACCCTAGTTAACAACCCTACCCTTCATTCCTCGGTTTACCCTGTTTTCTGGGGAAATAGTCGTCATGAATACGTTTGAGGCGGGTATGCTCAACGTGGGTATAAATTTGTGTCGTCGCAATGCTGACATGACCCAACATCATTTGAACGGACCGGAGATCCGCTCCATGATCTAATAAATGGGTGGCGAAGGAGTGGCGGAGCATATGGGGCGAGATAGGTTTGGTTATTCCCGCGCGAATGGCTCGGCCCTTTAGCACTTTCCAGAAACCCTGTCGAGTGAACGGTCGACCCAAACGAGTGAGAAAAAGGGCGGACGACAGATGTTTTTTGACAAATCGTGGGCGAATGAACTGAAGATATTGGGTCACTAATTCTCGAGCCTTATCCCCAATAGGGACTATTCGTTGTTTGTCTCGCTTACCCGTGGCTTGCAAAAATCCTACATCCAAGTTGAGATGGGCTACTTGCACATTGACCAGCTCGGACACTCGAAGGCCGGTGGCATAGAGGAGTTCCACCATGGCCGCATCTCGCAAATCTTCCCTATGGGGCATAATGGGGAGGTTGAGCAATCTTATCACTTCGGCTTCCGACAACAACTTGGGTAATTGCATCCATTGTTTCGGCGTCCCTTTCAAGAGCCCTTCGAATGTGGCATTCCCCTTACCCAACTCTAAGCTTTTATAAAAGCCTCGCACAGAGGCCAGACACCTGGCGATAGACGATGAAGACAACCCTGAAGTTTTTAAGCTACTCAGAAATTGAACCCAGAGAGGCTTGGAAAGATTATGAGGGTCGTCAAGATTGTGTTGTTGAAAAAATTGACTCAGTTTCTGTAAATCCCGTCGATAGGCGACAATTGTATTCGCCGCGCATCCACTTTCTACCTGCAACCTCGTGAGGTACTCCTCAACTAATTTTTGCATAGCGGGATCAACGAATGATTTCCGATAGGATTTCCTTGAGGTGAACCAACATCTTCATAACGTGGTAAGCTTGACAGAATTTATGGTGTTCTCCTATTTAGGTAATAGCATTTCCTGATATAATAAAAAGAAATCATCCAGTATTCATCACAATTCCTCATTTATCTATCTTATCCACCAATCCAGCAACCGTTTGGTTACCCTTTATCGCCCCCTCATAACTGTCTACCACCCGTGCAACCGTTGAGCTGCCTGTCCAATCCCATGATGACTTTGCGTAAGCATATGATTACCTTACTGAGAATAGTGAGCATATTGGCACTTGGATGCTGGCTTCCTTTGCTTGTCAAAGAGGCGTCTATTCCACTGGTGCTGCAGCCCAACCTGGCTCTCGCCCAAACACCCCCCTCCTCGACTACCTTGAACCTCGCTCAATCTCAGATAGAGGCCGGCCAATTAGTCGAAGCATTGGAAACATTAGAAGATCTCATTGATACGGTTCCCCCTCCTGAAATCCTCCGAGAAGCCTATTTCCTGCAAGCTACCGCCCTCAAACAGGAAAGCCAGATCCCTGAAGCCATCATGGTCTTGAATCAGCTCCTCGAAGAGTTTCCCTTTTCCCCCCCCGTGACCAATCAAGCTCGCATCTTAATAGCGGAACTTTTTATCGAATCCCAAGACTATCCTCAAGCACTCACGCAACTGAATCAAGCCTTGGATTATGCCCCCAATCGGGAACGGCGCCAAACCATTTTCCAACTGATTCGTCAAGCCGAGTTAGGCCACGGCAATCCCCTGGGCGCCGTCATAGCCGCCCTTAATGAAATGATGCTCGTCGATCCCACCGAACGCCTTGAATTAGAACAATTGACCCAGACACTTATTTTACAGCAATTGGATGAATCTGCACTCCAAGAACTCGTAGAGAACTACGCCACCCGGTATCCAGGAGATTTGGCCACCATCCGCCTCATTGAACTTTACACGGCCCGGGGCGATGAAGTGCTGGCCGAGCGAGATATCCGCGGGTTTCTCAAACGGTTCCCGACTCACCCCTATGCACAAACAGCTATGGCGCTTCTACAATCCTTTATCAGCAAAATCAAGATCCATGCACACATTCTCGGGGTGGCCCTTCCGTTTTCTGGCCCGATGAAACCTTATGGTACAGATTTACTGAACGGCATTCGCCTCGCGATCGATATCGCAAAAGAACAATGGGGACTCACTTCTATTGGATTGGTCGTCAAAGACACCACTTCACTCACCTCCCCTTTACCTGTCGAAATGCAACAACTTCTTGAGGAGTTTCAACCCCGAGCCGTCATTGGCCCCCTGTTGTCCAGGGAAATCCAGGAATTAGGCAACCTTCCAGATGACTATGTCACCCCATTTATCACACCTTCTTCCACGTTGCTGAATGTCCGGCAATTTGGGTCGTTTTGGTTTAGTACCGCCATGACCTCGTCCGTCCAAGCCAAACGCTTGGTAGAATATGCGATTATGACGCTCAAATATCATCGCTTCTGCATCATCTACCCTCAAACGGCTTATGGGCGTGAATTAGCCGATATGTTTGCCAAGGAAGTTCTCCATTCAGGGGGAGAAATCATTGCTACAGAGGAATATACCGAAGAGCAAACGGATATTGGTGATCAATTGCGTCGCCTAAAAGTCAAAGATCTTGCCCAATACGGCACCGAAGAACTCGAAGAATCGCGAACTGGCGAAGAGAGGATGGTTTATACCCCTGGCTTTGATGCGGTCTTTGTCCCAGGGCAACCCGTTCACCTGGCTTTAATTTCGGCTCAACTGGCCTTTTTTGACATGAACGTCCCCATACTTGGTGGCAATAGTTGGCATAATCCTGAATTGTTCCGATGGGCGAAACGGGATTTGGATGGCAGCATCTTTGTGGATGGGTTTTTTCTCAATTCCCCAGATCCCAGCGTGCAGATGTTCATCCAACGGTACCGCAGACAATTCAAAAAAGACCCTTC
>JAZFZJ010000049.1:0-2683 GCA_036443915.1 Nitrospirales bacterium | reverse complement strand
GTGACAGTCTTTTTTCGGGCAAGGCCATAAGCCGGAAGGCCGAAGGAACCGGTCTCGGTACGAAAATTGTCAAAGATGTGGTGGAGGCCCACGGAGGGCATATTTCCGTGGAAAGTGAAGTAGGAGTCGGTACGACGTTTACCCTTCGTTTTCCCTATATGCCACCCACTACCTCATCGTCAAAAGCTCTTTAATGAGCAGTCCTCATTGAGGACTTTCTCCAAGGCATCTTACTATTCGTTTTTGCCAATTCCCCCTTTATCCTAAAAGGGGCTGTTGAAAAAGTATGCCCTCGCGAAGGCGCAAGGTCCGCCAGCGGCGTTTTCGGTCCGTTGTCGTGCTCACGTACTCCGTGTACGCTCCGCGCACCAATGGCCCTGTGGTCTTGCCCGTGGAAAGGCGCGTCTTGGCGTGCACGGGTTGGGCGGGTGAGACAGTGGACTTTTTTGAACAGTCCTTGGGTGTGCACGTCCACACCCTTACTTCTCTCCTCCTACAGACAAGGCTTAAAGGTTTTCCTCTATGGATGTCACTGTTGCGCCCCTTTTGTCCGAGGATGAAGCATGTCATAGAGCAACCAGCCATATATGGCCAGGTTGATGAAGATCACGAAAGTACCAATGGCAATTTGGAGGGTTCGAGTCAAACCGCTAGGATAGATAAGTGGAATTAGATAGTGTTCAATAAATCCGCCCGTGTACCCTGATTGCCCTGCAAGATGTCGAAGGTTTTGTTCCAGAGGGGTCAGCGGACATATCCAACCCTGAAACTCAATAAGCGCACCCCACACCACCGTTGGGATGTGAAGGAAACTCACCCATTTCCAGCGGATGACAAGGACCCCTCCGAGTATCACGAAACAAATAAATGTCAGATGAAGAATCACTAAAAAATCGGCAAGGATTCGTTCGAGCATGAGATTGTATAACGGTCCAAGGATAAGGACGCAAGCGGTCCATGACGGTGGTGGGATTATCTTGATCGCGAACGACCAATGTTAGAACACTCTAAGAGAAAAACGATACTGTTTGATCTTGTCCCGGTTGCGTGGACAGGCTCGTTTCGAGTGAATACCCTATAAGCAAGGCGCCTTTGGATTTAGTGCCTTGCAAGAGTTTATACCTGTGCATGGCGAATTTATAATCATCCATGCCAGAGGGCTCCTCAGTCCGATGTTCTCTCAAATTCCTGAACTGCTACACTTGGATTTTTTATAAGATGGGATTTTGGGAAAGGACTTGGCCTTATTGGAATTTTTTCTCGTTTTTGAAATCAGAGAAATTCTTAGGGTAAGAGTAAAATAATGACCAAATCGAGCCCCGGCCACCAAACGAAACGTACTGAAGAAAAAGGCCTTGTCGTTTTTGGGGCAGAGTTTTTTTGTTTATTTGTGATACTTGGTAAAGAATGTATTATGAATTTTACACCTTTTCTTCACGGACCAACCTTCAATCGCCGTATAACCGAAAGAATCGAGGGGACCCCCCAAATAGCAGATCTTGACATGCATAACTAGACTCAACCCCATTTCATGAAATACGACTACCCAGATTTTTTATACTCTGGCCGCTTCCGGCCAATAGGTGTACTGATTGGAAATATGATTTCGATCAGGGTGATACCTGTTATTTTGTCCATAGCCATCGTACTGGTGGCGGGTTGCGCGTCGGTTCCACCCAAGCATCAGGAGAATCTGTGCGCGATTTTCGGCCAATACCCACAGTGGTACGATGCGGCCAAAGAATCTCAGGAAAAATGGGGCACGCCGCCCCACATTCTTATGGCTTTCGTCAAGCAGGAGTCGGCTTTTCGCCATGATGCGAAGCCACCACGGGATTGGTTCCTGTTCATTCCCCTAGGACGCAAATCGTCGGCGGAGGGCTATGCCCAGGTCAAAAACGAGGCCTGGGAGGAGTATGAGAATGAGACCGGTGGTTTCTTCAAAAGTCGCTCGACCATGGAGGACGCCCTGGACTTCATTGGCTGGTACAACGACAAGAGCAGCAAGGACCTCGGCCTCTCCAAATGGGATCCCAAGCGCATGTATCTGGCTTACCACGAAGGCCGCGGCGGCTATGCGCGCGGCAGCTATAAGGACAAGCCGGAACTCTTACGCATTGCCAATCGTGTGGACTGGCAGGCGAGGCAGTACGGCGCTCAGCTGCGACGGTGCGAAGATCGTTTCAGGTGTCGGCATTGGTATCAGGTATGGCCGTTCTGCAGTTGATGCCCGGGGCCGCGATCGCGACGTAACAGGGGTTCATCCTGAGAGATTCTTCAATTACTTGGCTTAATTGGGAATGTTGAACTTGCTATTCCCCGTAGCTTTCTACGGGGTAGCCATTTAGGTTCCCCCTTGGGAAAAGGGGGATAGGGGGATTTTCAAAACATTTTTCCCCTGAATACCCAGGCAGCTTGCTGCGGGGATCCTTTATTTCTGGGTTGTTCATCCTCCTTAGGGGCCGGCTAAAGTGCCAGTGTATGCCCTCACCGAAAAAATTTACCCAAGCGAACTTGAAAAAATGTGAGGTGGAGAGGCCTTCACTTCTAGGCAAATTTTGCCTACTTTTGGGGCAATGGTAATCTCTTTGAGTTAAGGATGGCTTCCGCTTAAAATGATTTAGAGAACTACGACAGGATCATGCTCAAGGTTAAACAACTCAAGGTCAAAGGGTTTGAAACG
>JAZFZJ010000048.1:0-12173 GCA_036443915.1 Nitrospirales bacterium | reverse complement strand
TTCTCCCATATACAGCGTGCGATGCGGAAATGGAATTTCAATGTTCTGTTGCTCAAAAGCTTTTTTAAGACGACGCCGGTATTCTCGGCCAACCGTCCATTGTTGAATGGGGAGTGTTTTGAGCCGCGCTTTGATCACCACTTCTGATTCACCAAATTGATCCACTCCAAATATTTCAATGGGTTGCAGTATGTGCTGACCGAACCGAGGGTCTTGCTGTAACTCATCTGCCACACTTTTCATCACGCCGGTAACCCGATCCGTATCCTCTTTATAGGCCACGCCAATATCCAGCACATAAGCGGACCAATCCTTCGTCATGTTCGCCAGAGTCGTGACGGTTCCATTGGGAAAAATATGCACGGTGCCGGCCAAGTCACGGAGCGTGATGGTTCTGAAGCTGATAGCCTCTACCAGACCTCCTGTTCCATTCACTATCGCGACATCCCCCACGCGGACTTGATTTTCAAGAATCATAAAAAATCCGTTAATAATATCTCGGACGAGGTTTTGTGCACCAAACCCGACCGCCAAGCCAACGATGCCAGCACTGGCCAGAATGGGTGTGACGTCTAACCCAATTTGATCCAAACTCATGACGACCGCTATGACCCAAACCAAAGTGAGACAAATAGTCCGGAGTAATCCCGTGAGTGTTTTAATGCGTTTTTCGTTGGCGACGAGAGTCTTCTCTTCGCCTTCTCGTATTGTAAGTAAGACGTTTTCGAGTTTCTGCAGGCCAAAACGAAGGGCTCGAATGGCAATATAGGTGACGATCCCTATAAGAAGAATCCGCAGAAGAGTTTCCCCGATGGCCATCCATTTGTGGGCCATAAAGGGAGAAAATTGTTCAAACACAAATTGTTCCATTGTTGACCTCCCTGAACTGGTGTTTTGTCGGTTTAGCAAACTATGGTGAAAAAGTATGGGGTGAGAACCTCGGTGAGAATATTGTTTCAAGTACGCCATGAATTGGCAAGTAGGGTGAATGTGATTATTGATTCTTTTCACCTACGGCAAAATGGTGCATATTTTTTGATGATGATCCCGAAAGGCCTTTTTGGCCGCCTCCGCTTTACTCGTGGTGGTTGATTTTTTTTGAGTTCCCCCTTGACACACCATGAGTAGGGTGGTACAAAAAAATCGGTCTTCTAGGACAATGAAGTCTTGAGAATGACCCAACTTACATATTTTCTTCGGACAACGAAGTCCTCAGCCAGATTCCTGGGTGAGGATTTTTTTTTGAACTGGCCCTTTTCTCGAACTTGGGTAAGAATTGGACCGGAAAATCAAAGAATTGGGAAAAGGTCCGAATGAAGCACAAGGGTGTGTGCGGTAAGGATAGCCGTTAGGATGACGGTTGAATAAAAAGAGAAACACGCTCAATTTAACAAGGAGAATCCTAATGAATAAGTCGGCATCTACCTTTTGCAGAGATAAAATGGCGCCATTCTTCTTGGCCGTATCGTTGGTATTTGGCGTTACCGGAGAAATGGGAATGTCCTCAGGATTAGTTTTTGCTGCAGAGTCAGAGGGTGAAGAGGTGGTGGAACCTGGAAAAGTCGGACGGCTTGAGGAAATGGTTGAAAAAATGGTTAAAAAGCATTCACTCGCCGGTTTGGGATTATCACTCTATGGCTATGTCGATGTCTCCTATATTCAAAATTTCAAAAATCCGAATTCACCGGGAGGAGGACCTAATATCAACCAGAATCGGATTTTCGATACCGATTCCAACTCGTTTACAGTCCATTTAGCACAGGTTGTCCTGGAAAAAGAAGGAAAAGCCGGAGGCGCCTTAGAAGATGCTGCCGGGTTCCGCCTGAAACTCAACTGGGGTGAAGATGCTGAATTTACCGGTGGGACGTTCGCTGGCGACGATGTTGACTTTCAAGAGGCCTATGTCCAATTCATCGCGCCCTGGGGAAATGGCCTTGACCTTCGAATGGGACGAATGAATACCTTAGTCGGGTATGAGGTCATCGAATCTCCGTACAATCCCAACTTTTCCCGCTCTTGGTTGTTCGGTAATGGACAGCCTTTTACCACGACGGGCATTCGGGGCTCATATGATTTCACCGATCAGGTGTCCTTTTCCGTCGGTGTCATTAACGATTTTGCCGGTTTGGTTAATGATAGCAATAATACGAAGGGCGTAGAGTCCGCGTTGTCCTACTCTCCGACAGATTGGCTTGGGTTGACCGGCTACGGCTACTTTTCAACCAACGAAGGGCCGGTGGGGAATGATGATGGCCGGATATTGTTTGGGGGTATTATCGACATCCAGGCCCTGGAGTCTACGGAGTTTGTCTTGGAGGCCTACTATGGCAACCAGGAGAATGGAGATCCGAATAACGCCGGCAGCAATGCTCGGTGGGGTGGCTTTGCTGGGTACATCATTCATGATTTTACTGAGAAATGGGGCCTACGATATCGGGGCGAAATTTATGAAGATGCAGATGGGGCCTTTTCTTGCTTTGGTACCAATGCCAACGGTGGGAAAGCTGCTTCATGTGCTCCTGGCAGAGGAGGAGCAGGGCAGACCCTGTGGGAAATGACCTACACGTTGCAATATAAACCGGTTCCATCACTCATAACACGGGTGGAGTTCCGGCATGATAAGTCGGATCATAAAACCTTCCTCAAGGGGACTAAGGCAGTGGATAATCAACAGACCCTCGCCTTAGAGGTCATTTACCTATTTTAACTGACTTGAGGAGGGGATCATGACAGCTCTATTTCGAAACCGAATATTTTGGATAACCATTGTGGGGTTATTTTCTTTAGGGGGTTTGGTTCCGGGCGTGTATGCCCAGGATTCACCGGGCACGCCGCAGATCAGCGCTGGGGACACTGCCTGGGTGTTGACTTCCTCGGCGCTGGTTCTGGCCATGGTCATACCCGGGCTGGCGCTTTTTTATGGGGGTATGGTGCGCAGCAAAAATGTCTTGAGTACGATCATGCATAGTTTTATCGCGGTGTGCGTGGTCAGTATTGTTTGGGTATTTTGGGGCTATAGTCTTGCCTTTGCACCTGATGTGGGTGGAGTTGTTGGCGGATTGCAATGGCTGGGACTCACTGGCGTCGGACCTGAGCCTGTTGAAGGCTCCACTATCCCGCATTCCGTGTTCATGGTTTTTCAGCTTATGTTTGCGGCGATTACTGTGGCCTTGATTAGCGGGGCGATTGCAGAACGGGTGAAATTTAGCGCGTTTGTGTTGTTCGCCATTTTATGGGTGACTCTCATTTATTCTCCCCTCTGTCATTGGGTTTGGGGAGGTGGCTGGCTAGGTGAATTAGGGGCCCTGGATTTTGCCGGTGGCACCGTTGTTCATATTAGTTCAGGGGTCGCTGCTTTGGCCTGTGCCCTTGTTTTAGGCAAACGGAAGGGATACGGTACCGAGAACATGGCCCCACACAACCTTCCTCTGACCGTCGTTGGGGCTAGTTTGTTGTGGTTTGGGTGGTTTGGGTTCAACGCAGGCAGTGCGTTAGCTGCGGATGGGATTGCCGGGGGTGCCTTTGTGGCCACCCAGGTGGCTGCGGCTGCCGGAGCCTTAGCCTGGCTTGGGGTGGAATGGGCGTACAGAGGAAAGCCCACGATATTGGGGGCTGCGAGTGGAGCGGTTGCAGGGTTGGTTGCCATCACTCCGGCAGCCGGCTTTGTTGGACCGATTTCAGCCATTTGGATTGGACTTGGGGGAGGCGTTTTCTGTTATCTGGGGGTCTTTTTGAAGAATAAAATGGGGTATGACGATGCGTTAGATGTTATGGGGATCCACGGAATTGGAGGTACCTGGGGTGCGCTGGCCACGGGGTTATTCGCGAGTATGGGCGGAGGCACTGGGCTCTTTTTTGGGAACCCCGGGCAGGTGATGATTCAGGCCATTGGCGTTGGAGCCACATGGATTTTTGTTTTCGCGGGAACGTTCCTCATTCTAAAAATTGTGGATGGAGTGGTGGGATTACGAGTGAGTAAAGAAGAAGAGGTGCTGGGATTAGATCTCACCCAACATAATGAACGGGCCTATGAGTAACCAATACAACAACGAAATAGATATCCCGGGGTGTACGCTCATTGTGAGTACACACTCAGGAATTTATGATTGGATGCAATGCTTCTCATAGTTTTTTAATCCAATGGAAGGATGCTCCCTATGAAACTCATTCAAGCTATTATTAAGCCCTTTAAACTGGATGAAGTGAAGGAGGCTCTGGTTGAATTGGGCATTCAGGGTATGACCGTCACCGAAGTCAAAGGATTTGGACGTCAAAAGGGTCACAAAGAAACCTATAGAGGAACCGAATACCAAATTGAGTTTGTTCCAAAAATCAAACTTGAAATCGTGGTACCTGATAGTCGTGTTGCAGATGCGTTGGAAGGTATTACTCGTGCGGCGAAAACTGGGAGTATTGGGGATGGCAAAATTTTTGTCTCCGAATTGCAGAGTGTCATCCGCATCCGGACCGGCGAGTCTGGTGAAGGCGCTGTTTAATTATTGGTCTTTCATCGTGAAAACACATTGTTTGAGGAGGGAATATGAACCAACCTAGCCTGCTCGTCAAACTGGGCCTTCTCCTGGGAATCCTGTTAGGCATGGATATGTGGTCTCCTGTCTGGGCAGAAGAAGGGGCCCCACTCACCATTGATACTGGTGATACGGCATGGATTTTGATGTCCTCGGCCTTGGTATTGTGTATGACCTTACCAGGTTTGGCCTTGTTCTATGGAGGGTTGGTTAGGAGTAAAAACGTCCTTGGGACCCTTATGCATAGTGCCGTTATTCTCTGCGCAATCAGTTTGGTGTGGATCCTTTGGGGATATAGTTTGGCCTTTGGCCCCGATAAAGGTGGATTGATCGGCGGGCTTGAGTGGGTTGCGCTGAATGGGGTTGGGCTCTCTCCCAGTTCTTATGCGGAAACCATCCCTCACCAGCTGTTCATGGTATTCCAATTGATGTTCGCAGCTATCACGGTTGCCCTCATCACCGGCTGTTTTGCAGAGCGGATGAAATTTACCGCCCTTCTCCTGTTTGCCGTGTTGTGGTCTACTTTTATTTATTCTCCCTTGGCCCATTGGATATGGGGTGGGGGTTGGATGAGCGATATGTGGGGCGGAATGGGAGCTTTGGATTTTGCAGGGGGAGCGGTGGTGCACATTAGCTGTGGGTTTGCGGCCTTGGTGTGTGCATTGGTCCTCGGGAGCCGAAAGGGATATGGAGTCGAGCCAATGCCCCCGCATAATTTACCCCTGACGGTATTAGGCGCCGGTCTCCTGTGGTTTGGCTGGTTTGGGTTTAATGCTGGTAGTGCGCTGGGCGCCAATTCGGTCGCGGCTGCCGCTTTTGTCGCAACCCACATCGGAGCGTCGGCCGCGGCTCTCAGTTGGATGATTGCAGAATGGATCCACCGTGGAAAACCCACGATGTTGGGCGTCGCCAGTGGTATCATTGCGGGGTTGGCTACCATTACCCCTTGTGCCGGCTTTGTCGGCCCCCTCTCTGCTCTGATCATAGGTCTGGTAGCGGGAGCTGTATGCTATATGGCGGTTGTTTGGAAAGTTCGACTTGGGTACGATGATTCGCTCGACGTGGTAGGGATTCACGGGGTTGGGGGTTTTATTGGCATTCTGGCAGTAGGGTTGTTTGCGAATCCGATCATCAACCAACAAGCAGGGCTCTTTTACGGAAATCCCGGGCAATTTGGAATACAGGTGGTCACAGCCCTAGCCTCCGTAATCTTTGTGGTGGTTGGTACCTATATCATTTTGAAAGTTGTGGATTTGACCATCGGACTTCGTATTACGGCTGCGGAAGAGGAAACGGGGCTTGATCTAAGCCAACACAACGAGCGGGCGTACTCATAGTTATTGTGTTTGAGCTCATGCATGATGCCCCTCTCCCTAACCCTCCCCTCGCGGGGGGACTTGCCTCCGCGGAGCCGAAGTTCTGCTTGGGCAGAGGCAAGGGGTATGGGTGGGGGTGATTTTCAGAATGGTCGACCTTCAAAATTCATGAAGGATTAATAACCATTGGGCAGAAGGAGGTAGTTGAATGACCCCGAAAGAAGTATTGGATTTTGCGAAAAAAAATAAGGTCGAAATGGTCGATCTCAAATTTGTCGATTTGGTCGGGACATGGCAGCATTTTTCCATTCCCACCTCAGAATTGTCGTTGGACTTATTTAAAGAGGGTTCCGGGTTTGATGGGTCGTCAATTCGTGGATGGAAGATGATCCACAATAGCGACATGTTGGTGGTGCCTGATCCGAATACCGCCTGCCTGGATCCTTTCACGGAAATTCCGACATTAAGCATGATTGCCGATATTCAAGATCCCATCACGCGGACGATTTATGAGCGAGATCCCCGTGGCGTGGCGATGCGCGCTGAACACTATCTCAAGAGCACTAATATTGGAGATACCTCCTTTTGGGGCCCAGAAGCGGAATTCTTTATTTTTGATCACGCCAGTTTCGATCAAAATAGTCATTCTGCATATTATTTTGTCGATTCGGCAGAAGGTATTTGGAATTCTGGAAAGGATGGCGAAAATCTTGGCTCCCGGCCAAAGCATAAGGAAGGCTATTTTCCTGTTTCGCCTGTGGACTCCCAACAAGATATCCGGTCAGAGATGTGTCGAGAAATGGAGAAAGTCGGCATCCGTGTGGAAAAACATCATCACGAAGTGGCCACGGCTGGTCAAGCGGAAATTGATCTTCGCTTTAGTCCCTTGGTCAAAATGGCAGACCAGATGATGATGTATAAATATATTCTCCGTAATGTGGCCAAACGACATGGTAAAACCGTGACGTTTATGCCCAAACCATTGTTTGGAGATAATGGCTCAGGCATGCATGTTCACCAAAGTATTTGGAAAAGTGGCAAGCCGATTTTTGCCGGAAAAGACTACGCGGGTGTGTCTCAACTCTGTTTGTATTACATTGGCGGAATCTTGAAACATGGACCAGCCTTGGCGGCTCTCACCGCCCCGACGACGAATTCCTATAAACGGCTGGTGCCAGGATTTGAAGCGCCCGTATTGTTAGCCTATTCCAGTCGAAACCGGTCGGCGGGCATTCGGATTCCAATGTATTCGCCTAACCCCAAAACCAAGCGGATCGAAGTTCGGTTTCCTGATCCCTCTTGCAATATGTATCTGGCCTTCAGCGCCATGTTGATGGCCGGGTTGGATGGGATCCAAAATAAAATCCATCCGGGTGAGCCCATGGACAAAAATCTCTATGATTTAGAACCTGAAGAATTAGGCAATATTCAAACCTTACCGGCTAGCTTAGAAGAAGCGCTGAACAACCTTGAAGAAGACCATGAGTTTCTCTTGAAAGGCGGCGTCTTTAGCGAAGATATGGTTGAGGCCTGGATTTCCTATAAACGGACGAATGAAGTGGATCCGATGCGACTCAGGCCCCATCCTCATGAATTCTTCATGTATTACGACGTGTAGTATTTAGTAAGGAGCGAGGGGTCAGGAGAGTAAGGAGGAATTCTGAGGTTTGCCCTCCTTACTATTCACTTCTTCAGTGGTCGAATGCCTGGGTCGATGAAAATTGGCTCAGGCATTCTTTTGTGAAAACGCTGAACGAATCGTTCGTGAATCTGTTCCATCCGCTCAAGTGTGGTCTGTTCAAAGGCCTCGGCACTTTTTCGCCAATCCGTTGATCCCATTCCCAGCCGGCGAGCCAAAAATACCATTTCATCCGATCCGGAGGGAGGCAGGACCAGGTCTTTGGCATTCCCTCGGACAATGCGCAAGCCATCAATCAACTGTCGCAGAAACACATAATCATCCTGCAATATTTCTCTTTCAGTTAACGTGATAATGGAGGCATGACAGAGTCGCTCGATGGCTTCCAGCGTATTTGGTGTTCGAATCGAATGATGCTGATGACCATGAAGGAGTTGGAGGAATTGAACCGTATATTCCACATCAATCAGTCCACCCGGACCGTATTTCACATGCGTGGTGCCGAGTTGCGTGAGCTCAGTCATTTGGCGTTGACGGAGATGCAAGGCAGTCATCAAATCCCATGGCTCTGGTCCATAGACAAATCGGTTTCTGTGGGCTTCAATCGCTTTTCCTAAGGCACGATTACCAGCTACAAATCGAAGCTTGAGGAAAGCTTGTCGTTCAAATGGGGCTGCAGGGCCATGAATTTGGTAATACTCCTGTATTTCTTCCAGCGAATTGGTCAGGGTGCCTTTGTCGCCGTAGGGGCGTAGTCGGGTGTCGACATGAAATATGCCTTCTTGCTTGGCTTCAATCCACTGGAGAAATTCTTGTGCCCACCGTTCGTAGTAATCGGCTGATACTGGAGATCCCTTACCCTTTCCAGGCTGTTGGGGCGTCTCGTACACAAATAGGATTTCAATATCCGAGGCGTAGCCTAATTCACCACCGCCTAATTTCCCCAAACCAAAAATAGCCATAGGGGGCGTGGCCATTCGTGAGGCTTTAGTCTGAATCACACGATGGGATTGCTCGAGCGCGTAACTCAAAATGACATCGGCTAGATTCGTCAATGCGTGGGAAAAATCGGGGAGGGAACTGTTTTTCAGAAGATGGCGCATGTCAATCCGAAAGAGTTCTTCGTCTTTGCATTGATTCAGGCACCGTTTTTTTTGAGGGATCGTCTTAGCCTGTTGCAATGCTTTTCCGATAGTTTTACTAATGGCGGCTTTGGAACGAACTAATGGTCCCTTTTGGTATTGACGCATCATTGGCAAAAGATTGTGATGCTGGCGCCGAAGCAAATCCTCCCAAAGATAGTCGCTGCTGCCAAACAGTTGCGCGAGATGTTCCAAGGTGGAAGCTTGGGTCAAGGTGCTCATCGCCGAAGCTTTCGGCGGTTGTTCCAAAAGCTGATCTAAAAATTGATCGAAGTGATCCAGGGCTTTCCCTGGATCCGGTGCCCAACTCAAGTAATAGGTAAACTCCTTGAGGAGTGTTGCCGCCGTCCGTAGCTCCTGCTGCTCCGATTGGCTTTGGATTTTTCCGCCCTGTCGGCCCCGCACATAGAGTCGATTCAAGACCTGATGCTCTTTGACTTCAATTTTGGCTTTGACCAGGTAAATACCGCGCATGGCCAAGGCATTGGCGAAGGCATAAAGAAATGCCGGTGTGTCAGTTGACCGAATATCCAACACGGTGTCTGGCGAAGATGGAGGGTTGGAAAACGTTATTTGAACCGGATGGAGGATATCTCCGGTCTTTTTTTTGGTTTTGCCAAGATTTTCAATGAGACGACGATTGACCTGCCGTCGAGCCTGGCGCACTTGATTCTTTTGGAGTAATCGCAGCAGGGAGTTTAGGGAGTGTTGGAAATCTTGTTGAGCTGATGCGCCGAATGAAAACCCCTTCAGGGCTTGGACGCGAAACACATCCACGACGATTTTTCGAGATAATCCTCGTGTTGGACGCCTCTGAGGCAAACGGTTCGCTGAACCCAGAAATTTCGGTGTTTGCAAGGGAAGCGGTGGTGATGAAGAAGGAGACTCGCGAGAGGTGAAAATTGCGGCCTCTCGAATATCCAAGCCAAATGAGGCTAAGACTCCACAGAAGGTGGCAAATTCGGAAAAATAATCATACGCTACCAAATGTAATTGATATTGTCGGGATGGCAGGGTTTGGATGGTAACAGAGCAAGGCTTTTCGAATGTGAGTTGGTGTGTCAGCTTGATATGTTGAGCCATTGTTTCAACAGGGAACTGTTCAAAATAGTCCAGATCCATCTGTGTGATAAAGTCTTGGACCAACGCAAAGGGAAGATGTGGATACTGCAATTGAATCTGGTCAAGCAAGGCTGGGGGATTCATCATGCGAAGTATACTGAAATTTCATGGCGTTGTAAGGTTGGGCTCGGTCTCGTATAATTTCCCGTCTTCATGAAATCTTCTACAAAACAATCCTCACAAAAACATGTTCGTGGAAAAAGGGAGAGTCGCTCGCATCTTCCTGATCCCACACCCATCCTGCTGGCGACCGACCTTCCCTCGTCCGAAGTTGTTCGTATCCTTCAAGCCTATAGCCTTCAGGATTGGAAACGAGCCGACCACAATCTTCAGGCCATGGCAGGGGAGCCAGACACACGCAAGGCCTTAGCGGAAATCCTTTCTACTCTTCTCGCCAGTCTGTCACGGACGGCCGATCCCGATCAGGCCTTGAATGAATGGGAACGTTTCGTGGACTCGGGGATTCACCGTCTCCAACTGTTTCAATATCTGGCGAAAATGCCGCATATCCTTGAAGTGCTCTCAACGGTCTTTGGCAACAGTCAGGCGATGGCACAGACGCTGATTCGAGATCCCTTATTGGTCTATTGGATCGAAGAGGATCGAGTGCTCATACAGCGTCGAGCCAGGTCCAAACTTTTGGTCACCGTACAGACTATGCTGGAAGGTGTGAAAAGTTTTGAGGCCAAGTGTGAAGCCTTGCGAAGATTTCGGCGACGAGAAATGCTCCGCCTGGGTATTCGTGACGTCCTTGGCATTGCCACTCCCATTGAAACCTATACAGTCCTGTCGGATTTAGCGGCAGGGGTGATTCAAGCAGCCTATGAACTGGTTGAACAGGGTCTCAAACGTCAACATGGGGGTTGGGTTTCTCTATCCTCCACTCAAGGGAAAAATCGGGTGGGCTTTTGTGTCCTGGCCATGGGAAAACTTGGTGGATGGGAATTGAATTATAGTTCGGATGTGGATCTCATCTATGTGTATCAAGCTCCTCAGGGAAGCACGGTAGCGGGAAAAGGGCAACAGGCTCTCTCGGGCTCCGATTATTTTCATGCTGTTGCCAGGGCGTTGACGACAGTGTTGTCAGAGTCGACGGCTGAAGGAGCCATGTTTCGGGTGGATATGCGTTTGCGCCCGGAAGGCCATGTGGGGCCATTGGCTTGTTCCGTAGAAGATGCGTGTCATTATTATCAAACCCGGGGACGTACGTGGGAACGGTTAGCGTTTTTAAAAGCCAAACCCATTGCAGGCGATATTCGAATTGGGCAATCCCTCATCGGGAAGTTGAAGACGTTTGTGTATGGAACGCGAGAGACAGCGAATCAAGTGTTCCCAGCTATTCATTCCCTGCGAGCCAAAATGGTGTCCAAGATGACACGTCGAGGAGAGCTGGATCGAAATGTTAAATTGGGTATAGGCGGCATTCGGGAAATCGAATTTATTGTGCAGGGGCTTCAGTTGCGGTGGGGGTATCGGTATCCCAGCATTCGTGATCGCCATACTCTAAAAAGTTTGACGAAATTGTTGCGGATTGGGAAACTGAAGATCAAGGAGATTCGTCAGCTCAAGGAATCCTATCTGTTTTTGCGAAACCTCGAACATAAGCTTCAAATGGTTCATGAACTCCAAACGCACCTACTTCCTTCAAAAACTGATGAGATCGCAAAATGTGCGATAAGGATGGGATATCGCCGGGGGCAAACCGCAAAACAGACGGCTGAGCATTTACTTGTGGACTATCGTGGACATACTCAAAAGGTTCACCATCTTTACCAACAAATCGTGAATACTGTTCAGGCCGGTTGATGGTATCCAATTCGTTGTCTGCCAATTTGCTCTCTTGAACTCACAGGAACCTTCGCGTTCCGTATCGAAATCGCAGTTGGGTGCTCTAGCGTTGTTGTGGATGAAGTTCTCTCTCATCTGGGAATGTTGAAAAAAGCCGCCAGCGGCGTTCTCGCCATTTTGCCGTGCTCACGTACTCCATGTACGCTCCGCGCGTTAAAATGGCTGCGGCCTTGCCGGACGGACTTTTTTGAACATTCCCTCCAGCTGATGATTGCTGTCTCCTCTTGGGCCTGTATTTGCCGTGGGAATGAAATATTCAACAGTCCCATCAATTGAGTATGATATGGAAATGCATAAGCCACCGGTGAATCTTTTAGCTCTTACTGATCGAGAAGTGGCCGAGTTGGTACAGGGACTTGGTTGGCCGCGCTATCGGACTCACCAAATTTTGAAATGGCTCTATCAGCTTCGGGTGTTCGATATTGATGGGATGACGAACTTGTCGAAAGCTGACCGGGCACGCTTGCAGCAGGTGGCCACCGTTCAGCGGGACGATCTCATCTCTCACGAGGTGTCTGGTGATGGTACCGGGAAATTTTTATGGCGCCTGGAAGATAACCTGGCTGTTGAAGCCGTG
>JAZFZJ010000047.1:0-2863 GCA_036443915.1 Nitrospirales bacterium | reverse complement strand
CGCACGGAAGCCACAATGATCCGTTCCACTAAGGTACGCCTTACCAAGAGCCGATTGTCACAAGCCCCCTTTGAACTGCGAAGACACCCATAGTAACCACCGCTCTTGCCACTCACCTGAGTCATAGTAGCCCCGCACAACCCACAAACCATTGAACCAGAAAGCAAGTGGTCAGGGTAATGTCGTATCCGGCTACCTCGCTGCCCAGCAAAACCAGGCCGCCCCTTCGGCCATGTGCTTTGTATCTCCAGGAATCTTTTCTGGACCTGTTCCCACAGGTGTGGTGACACCACCCTAAGGGATTCGTCCTCATTGACAATCCAGTGTTCTACAGATTTGGGGAATTTTCGTTTTCGCCCCGTTCTGGGGTCACGACGAGTTTCAGTCTTGTTCCACACCCATTTCCCCATATACTTCTCGTTTTTGAGAATTCTCGTGACGGTCGAAGGAGACCACCCTTTGCTCAACCTCAAACGCCCGGGAACCCCATCCTGGTTTAATCCTCGGACAATGCGAGTCACCGCATTGCCAGCGGCGAACTCTTGAAAAATGCGAACAACAATGGTCGCCTCTTGGGGGTTGATGCGCATCTTGTACCCCTCAGGACGCAGCTGCCCTTTCTTATCCATCCGCATGTTACCGACAGGAGCAGACTTGTACCCAAACGTTCTCTCCCCAACCGTGAACCCGCGCTCTTTCTGCCCAATCTGGCCTCGTAACGTCTTCTTTTTGAGATCGCGAAGCTGAAGCTCATTAAAAACCCCCCTCACTTGGATGGCCATAGTAGCTTCTTCATCTTCCGTATCAAGACCATCAGCCACCGAAACCACACGAACGCCTCGGAACCGGAGTTCTGCCAAAAGCGACAGCATAAGGTAGTTATCCCGGGCAAGCCGGGATAAATCATCAACGAGAATGACATCAAAAATACCATTCTCAGCAGCACCCATAAGTAGGTTTAGTCCTGGACGATCCTTTCTGGCACCTGACGTGGCCCTATCAGTATAGATTTGCTCAGAAGCAAGGATGTACCCTCGTCCCTGTGCCAGTTTTTTGCACGAGGAAATCTGATCCTCGATACTCTCTGGTCGCTGGTTTTCGGAACTGTAACGAGCATAAATTGCGGCTCTCATTTTGGTTTTCCTTTCCGATTATTCCCACCTTCTCCATCGGTTTTTCTCATCAATCGAAGATATTCCTGAGCAAGGTCATAAGCCAAATGATCCAGAAGCTCTTTAAGCGCGGGGGTCGTCTTCGGAGTCAAAGTGATTTTCGCTCCGTTTCGCAATGCCTTTTTAGGCTTGGAATTCAAAATGGTATCCTTTTAAAAATGATAGACAATGTCTATTATTGTAACAAAAAAAAAGAGGCCTTAGTCCTCTAGGTTCAAATCCCTAGCAATAGCTGTCACGTTAATTTCGATTCGAGCATGCCTGGTCCCTTCATAGCCACTCCACCCTCGAGGTTCCTTTCCCGTCCTGGGGAGTGCAGTCAGATTAACCGGCCCCCTTTTGGCAAGAAGTCTTTTAAAGTCGACTCCCCCGAACAATTTGGTTTTTTTGGTCGTATGGCCAAGTAAGAAAAAAAGCCGGTCTCCATCGCTTATAATTATTCGAAGGTCCGGGCTTTCCTTCCGGCGAAAACTACTCACCATAGAAAAATCAGGGACTTGCTGCTCAAGGATCTTCCCAAAGGCACGGAGGACATAAATGATGGCCCGGATCGGACCAATTGGGATCATAAAACGCCTTAGTTCCAGAGCTACAGCAAATTCCAAAATATTCCTGGCCGAAAACCCTCTACTACTACCTCGACCCTTGCCTGAACCAAAATCAGGAGCAATAACCTCTTTTTCACAAAGATAAATGAGGCGATGTTGGGCTACATTCAAAATCCGTGAAACTTGGGAAAGGGTCCATACGTTCTGGTTCATATTAATAGACACTATCTATCATTAATCAGAGCATTAATTCAAGTGGTCAATGCATACTAGCCAGTCTATCCATGCCTAGCAACGTAAGAATATAGCTCAGCATAGTTTTCAATCGGCATATCTTGAAACTGAGGTGGCCACAATCACCTAACCATGAAAATACGAAACTAGCTTTCATCATGGTGACAGAAATTAACTAATGTAGTCCAAATGGTAAGTGGGTTAGGACCTTTACCTCAAATTGAATTGTATGCTGAGCGTGATAATTCAACACACAACCAACAAAAATTTTTTAGAATTTCTATTTAGTTTCACCCGTATATTTTAGTATTTCAACACGAGTTTTCTGTGTAAATGATTTAATTCGTTTTTCTTTTAACCGTTAACCTAGGACGGCTAATTTAACGCCAGTTTCAATTGACCTCAATCACCGGATTCAGCCTGACCCGAGAGTTCTTGGAGAGGGGCATCTCAATATCCGTTCCAACTGGAGCT
This sequence comes from Nitrospirales bacterium, assembly GCA_036443915.1. Lineage (GTDB taxonomy): Bacteria > Nitrospirota > Nitrospiria > Nitrospirales > UBA8639 > Nitrospira_E. The sequence continues at coordinate 435 of JAZFZJ010000047.1, read as the reverse complement.
GGAACTAGATTTCCCTTCCGCGAAGCCTGCATGCGTTCCAGCTCATGTAGAGCCCGATACCAATTCCGCTGGATCCCCGTCCCATACCTCGACAGACGGTCGATGGGATCACAAGGAGAGATATTGCGCATAAACGCCTCTCCAATCATGGTGGCTTCCCCCTGTTCCTGGCTTTCGGCTTGTTCGTAATCGGCTTGTGCCTTTTTGTACTGTCTGGCTTCGGGACGGCTCAGGTCCGGATTGGGATCATCCTCTGACAGGCCTTGGCGTTCCCGCGCGATTTCTACGATGTTGTTGCCAAGATCCTCGGCTCGTCGTTTTCTCTCTTGAAAGATTACCTTGGAAAGAATGCTTGCCTCTACCCGATAGACTCGTGTTAAACGCCACATTTCTACCGCAATAATTTGAACCAAATTTTCTTCTATTACATTGGCT
>JAZFZJ010000046.1:0-8750 GCA_036443915.1 Nitrospirales bacterium | reverse complement strand
GTTTGAAGTCCGAAACATGCTAGCAGAAAATATTTATGAAGAAGACACAGGGAAGTTATCGTTGGGAGCCTCCCATCCGAAACTTTTTATCAAGATGATGCAGGGCTTGGGATTTCGTCCCCGTGAGTTTGAGAGCATTCGGCTTTTGCCAGCGACTCGTCACTACCGTTCGTGGTTAGATCAAATCTCCAATGATCCTGATTGGGTCTTAGGCGCGGCCGTATTGACAATTTTTGTTGAGGGGAGCGTCAACGACCGACGGGAACTGCAAAATTCTTCTCATTCGAAGACTCGCAGGCAAATTCAACACAAGATCACCCACCATCCGCTGGTGCAATATCATGGTGTCTCGCATGGGGCCATGAATCTGATTCGGGCGCATCAAATGGTAGAAGCCGGTCATCGACATGATGCGTATGCGATGGTAGTCAATTATGCCCAAGATCGTGCACAGCAAGAAGCCGTGCTCAAGGCTATAGTTAAATCTTTACATCTTTGGCAGCGGTATCGAGATGGCGTGGCCCGTGCCTGTGCCTTGGCTCGTTCCTCCTAGGGTTTTCTTTCGAGTTTTTTCGTAAAAAGGGTTCTATTCCTTCCATCTTTTCTAAACTGCAGACTCCTAACGTGTGAAAATTGGTTTTTCCCATCTGGGGAAAACGAAATTTTCCATGTTTCTTCCTGATTTCTTCATTCGGTTGATATGCGTCTTGGGGATTGGCCAATCTCCGGGTTAGGCTGGCCTGAACGGTCGAATATATGGTAGGTGTTGCGTACCATGGCCGACCTCACTGTTCTGTTAATAATCCCGCCCTTGACCCAACTCAACACGCCGTATCCCTCGACCGCCTATCTGACTGGGTTTTTGCGATCCAGGGGATATCGGGTTCATCAAGCAGATGTGGGGATCGAGATGGTCCTCTCGCTATTCTCTCGGAAAGGATTGACTCGGGTATTTGAGGGACTTCGTGCGCAGCCACCGGAAGATCTGCCTGGGGAAGCTCGTCAAATGCTAAGTTTGGAACGGGCCTATGTGGAAACTATTGATCCAGTGATTCGGTTTTTACAAGGCTGTGATTCAACGCTGGCTGCACGTATTTGCCAAGGCGGCTTTCTTCCTCAGGGCCCACGATTTTCCCGCATGGAATCCGAGGAGCAGGATGCTTCACCTACCCAAACGGATCACGCCAAACATTTGGCGACGTTGTATTTGGAAGATTTAGCCGATTTAGTGCAGGCAACCGTTGCGCCACACTTTGCGTTAAGTCGCTATGGCGAGTCCATCTCGAGGCAGGCGTCCACCTATGATCGTCTTGAGGAAGTTTTGGCTCAACCCTTGAGTGTGACCGATGAGTGGATGGTAGAGGCCCTCGGGGGGCATCTCAAACGTGTTCAGCCCTCCATTGTGGGGTTCTCAGTCCCCTTTCCGGGAAATGTGTATGGCGCCCTTCGGATGGGACAATACCTGAGAGCGGAGAGGCCCGAGATCAAAGTGGTCCTTGGTGGAGGCTATGCCAATACGGAATTACGAAGAGTCCAGGACATTCGGTTGTTCGAAGTCGTGGATTTTGTGACGCTCGATGATGGAGAACGTCCGTTGCTCTGTCTCTTGGAATATTTGCAAGGTACAAGGGCGGAAGCCAATCTTTGTCGGACTTTTCTCCGATCAGGAAAAAAGGTGGTATGGCGGAACGGAGCCCAGGAACCGGATGTCTCTCAAGCGGAGATCGGAACTCCGACGTATGAGGGATTACATCTGGATCACTATATTTCAGTCTTGGATACGCTCAATCCGATGCATCGCCTCTGGTCGGATGGGCATTGGAATAAATTGACCGTGGCCCATGGGTGTTATTGGAAGCAATGTACCTTTTGTGATGTCGGATTGGATTATATTAGCCGGTACGATATGCCGCCCAGCGAGTTGTTGGTGGATCGCATTGAAACGTTGATAGCCGAAACCGGCAAACGTGGGTTCCATTTTGTTGATGAAGCCGCGCCACCCGCTGGGCTCAAAAGCCTTGCGCTTACGTTGTTAGAACGCGGCGTCACGATTTCCTGGTGGGGCAATGTTCGCTTCGAATCAGCCTTTACACCAGACTTCTGCCGTTTATTAGCCGCCTCGGGCTGTATTGCGTTAAGCGCAGGGTTGGAAGCGGCTTGCGATCGTCTATTGGCCTTGGTCAAAAAAGGCATCACGGTCGATCAAACGGTCAGGGTAGCCGAAGCTTGTCAACGAGCGGGGATCCTGGTGCATGCGTACCTGATGTATGGGTTGCCCAGTGAAACACTGGGTGAAACCGCAGAGAGTCTTGAGCGAGTTCGTCAGTTATTTGCCCACGGATTGATTCAATCAGCCTTCTGGCATCGGTTTACCACCACGGCACACAGTCCCATCGGATTGAATCCCGAAGTCTATGGGCTCCAGGTCGTTGGACCGGAGTTCGGAGGATTTGCGGAAAACGATCTGGTTCATGAAGATGTCCGGGCGTCCGTTCCCACGTGGGTCGGGGAGGGACTTCGCGCGGCCCTTTGGCATTATAAGGAAGGGCTGGAACTCAATCGGGATGTTCGAGAATGGTTCCCGGAGCGGGTGCCCAAACCCAAGGTGATGCGGACCTGGGTCAAACAGGTGTTGGAGGAACAACGCCCCGACGACCATTCCCGTATGGAACGGAAGTTTGTCTGGATTGGGGGAAGCCCAGATGTTGATCGAGGAAAAGGGGAACGCTATCGGGTCATGTTGTCCAACAGAACTATGGATCAGGAAATACGACTCAAACGGGGGCAAGCGGAATGGTTCCTCAACCTGGTTCAACGGGCCACCCCGGTACATCAGCCAGGAGGACATCGCTATCCCGTGTTCAAAGAAGTCCGAGCCGGGTATCCCTTTGGTGGGCCAAAAGGATTCGATAATTGGTTCCGGTCCGCGTCAGCTCAGAAAGTCAGAGCCGTCGGGTTGCTTTTGGTGTAATCATTTTGAAGCTTCTTGTCATACCCGCGGTTTCTGGCGGGTATCTATGTTCGGTTTGCGAAAGAGAGATTCCTGCTAAAAGCAAGCAGGAATGACAGACTTTTTTGAATAACCACATCAAACCAAAATTTTTCAAGGAGGTATCATGACCACAGCGCAGTATCCACGAAGCCCCAAAGAACAAGTGGGTGGACTATGCCACATCGGGCGATTAATCGACAAAATTCATATGCGCAATGCCGGACTCATCCAAGACTACAATTACCTCACGATAGGCTTCGATAAATATTTGCTGGATAAATTGGAAATCCAAGGAACCGATCTTGAAAAGCGAGTGCTTCAAGGTGGAACCGATGAGGAAATTGCCGATTGGGTAAAGGCCAACGGCAAAACACTCACGGATGAAGAAAAGGCACAATGGAATGAAATGGTGTTAAACGGAGGACCCAAGAATGACCAGGCCCAACAACGGTTTAATGCCAAGATAGAGGCCGTAGCCGAAAAACGTGGAGTCAGCGTGGATCAACTCCCCAAGGTTTCAACTTGGGCCGATTGCATCGAACTCGACGAAGACCGGATGTAAAGAGTAAAACTGCTATGACTTAATCCAGCCGTAGGCGTGGTGGCTGGGGGTGGGGCCTTCTTCCAGGTAGGCCATTTTAATCTGATTCAGATAATCCTTCGGTATCTCCTTTCGTTTCGCTTCAACATCCACCCCAAACAGTCTGGCTGAATTGAGTCCGAAGATTTTAGTTTGGGGCTCTTTGGCAAGGTCGGATTAGCGAAATTTTTCCTGAAGTTCGTCTGGAATCTGAAAGATTTCAGAAAGCTTGTCTTCTATCTTAAATTATCTCCTCCGCTCTACTTGCTTTTTCCCGGTATGATTCGGTGCTTGCTGCCAGGTGCAGTTCCTCTGTGAGAATGCCGTGGGTGTCTGCAAGAGATAAGGCTTGAAGTAGCTTCAATATTCGTTGAAGTGTTCCTTTGTCCTGTACCATTTCACGAACTATTTTAAAGGTCTCTATGGCGGAAGAGGTCAGCTCGGGATTTTGATCGCAAATGGCTAGCCCGCATTGGGCGAGCGCTTTACTTTCAAGTGCCCAGATATCCTGGGAGCAATGGTTAAGCAGCGTTTCAGTTTGTGTGATGGTTTGGAGGAATTGCTGTTTGGCTTGTTTGTGGTGTCCCTGTCGAAGCGACACGATCCCGTACATGGCTGACACAACATGTTTTTCGGATGGTGCTTCGATGTGCAAGGCGTCTTCAATGGTTTCTCGTGCATCGATGAGATTGTCTGATAAGAGAAACACCATGCACAATCTTGTTCTGGCGATACTTCGGATTTCCGCATTGCCAATGAAGTCGGCCTTTTGGATGGCTTCCTGAAAACTGACAATGGCGGCATCCCAATTTTGGGTGTCTCTTTCAAGTTCTCCGCGAATACACAGGGCAGCAGCCTCCACGAAAGGATTCGCCATTGTTCTGGCCAATGCTAATCCTTCGGAAGTATATTGGCCTGCGCTTTGGGTATTGCCGAGGTGTGCCTGCACTTCGCCAAGACATACTAATGCCATGGCTCGATTGTTCTGATTTCCCGTTTCTAGGTAAATGGCATTGGCTTCTTCAAGAACCGTGACCCCTTGTCGGATTCTCCCCAAGGCACTATAGGCCGTTCCCAAATTCATTAATATGGTGGCGACCGCATCCTGAAGGGATAATGTGCGGAGTATGGGCAGGGCAGCTTCATAATTCTCAATAGCTTCAAGTGTTTTCCCCAATCCCCTGTAGCATAAGCCTAGATTGCCCAATGCAATGCTTTCCCCGGATTGATCCTGATTCTGATGCGCCAATGTAAGGGCTTCTTCATGATAATGAATGGCCTTGGAGAGATCTCCCATTCGATAATAGGCTGTTCCTAAATTGGCCAGATGCTGTTGTTCTAACTTCCGATCTTGTATTTGATCGTGTACCCGTTCGTGAAGGTTGGCCATCAGCCGATAATGCCCCCACCGGAGAAGGTAATCAAAATCGAATGTCATTAACAGGCGCAAGGCTGTTTCATATTCTTTGCCATGGCATCGCAAGTCAAATTCGCGCATTTGGGGGGTGAGATCATCCAGCGTGTTCCATTGCACCTGTGGTTTACGAATGTCCCGATAAAAATTCGCGGCACGATGAAAGAGTGCCCGTTGTGTGAACGGGGGATTGTTCGTTTCCTGTTCATTCTGTTGGTCATGGGGTATGCGTGAGAAGGCGTATTCCCGGTCAACAGCATGGAGGAAGAAATTCCCCCCCTGCTTGCGAACGAATTGCATATTGAGCAGACGCTTGAGGATAGGCTCGGAATCTAGGCCGGGGAGGTAGGGTTCAAGTAGGTAATTAATGGCAATGGGGGAAATTGGCGCGTCCATGATGGCGAGAGCTTGTACAACCCGTTTGCCTAATGAATCCAGTCGGGTAAAAGCTTCTCCGGCCAGGACTTCTAAGACATGCTCAGGTAGTAAACGACTGGTGTCTGCCAAAATTTCTTCTAGCGTGGTTTCGCGATCGGCGGACAGAATGGCATAGAGCGCTTCTAGGGCTCTTGGGAAACCTCGTGTTCGTTCTCCGGCGGCCTCTAGTAAGGCATCAGGGGCCGTTTTCAACCCAACAGTTCCATCTGTATCCATTTGACGCAAAATATTCACCGTATAGGGGGGCTTAAGTCCTTCTTGTATGTGCAAGGATCGCTGGCGTGCTGGATGTACGAGGGTTAAGGCTTTTGGGGCGACATGGGTGGTCAGGATAAACTTGAGATGCGACCGTCCATCATCTAACAGTGCACGAAGGGCTTTCTCGAGTTCCTGGTCGATTAAATTCCGGGTCTCGGGATCGATGATATGTTGAACATTATCGAGAAAGACAATCGTTCTGCCCTGAGGTAACGCCTCCAGGAGGCTTTGCATGATGTCATAAGCGTTGGCGTTCGGTTGAGAGGCTAACTGTTGAAGAGCATGGGCTGTTTCCTCAGGCAAGAAACGACAGAGATCCGTAAAAAGATTGAGCCAGGAGGCACTGTGTGAGCCGGTGGAGCTTAAATACACCATTCTGTCAATGGTTTGGAATCCTTCCTCGGTCGACCCTTGACCGTCTGTTTGGGATTGTAAAACACGGCAGACTAATGTGGTTTGGCCTGTTCCCCCACGCCCAACCACGTTGAGTAAGTTTTTGGTGTCATCTTTCAGGAAGTCTTCAATGAGCGTTATTTCTTTTTGGCGGTTTTGAAAATAGGTCGGAACGACTACCGGGGGATGATTAATAATTCTGGTACCAGGGGAAACCCTCCGATCTTGCAAGGGGTTTGGCTCTTGATTGAGATCTCCTATCTGATTTAGTTGAGCAGGAGAATCCTTACTAGACCGATTTTGAAGTTTAGTGTTTTGGATGGCAATGTTATGTTGAAGTTGATCGATCTCTTCTTGAATATGGGTGATCATTGCCCCCTTTGCGCGTTGGAGGTCTCGTCGGGCATCCGCAAGTTGATCAAGGAGTGTTTGAATTTTTCCCTTCGGGGAGGTTAACCATTTGAGATGGGCTCGGAGTTTGGCAAGTCCTGCTGAGGAATCAGTTGAAAAGTCGATAAATTGTCTACTGCCTAATCGGAAGGGCATTTCGGCCTCTGCATGCAGTCTAATCGGGACAATGGGTTTCTTGTATTTCAGCGCCCGTGACCATTCATTTTTGCACACCGAATTGTCCAATAGGCTATCTTTGGTCATGATAAAAATCAGGCTAGCACATTCTCGAATGGCTTCAGGGATTTGGTTATCCCAATCTTGTCCAGGTTGCAGGTCGTGCTTGTCCATCCATAGAGGAATGGAGGGATAGCCCCCTTCAATTGCGTCGTGTAGATCAAGCGCAAAATCTAATGCGTCAATTGTGGAATAACTCAGAAAGTGGTGCTTCAGCATAAATTTTCCCCCAAGAAAACCTTGGGTTTAACCTGCGATGAATAGAAACCGAGAAAGCCGGTTTATCGACACTACCGGGGTATGAAAGAAATTACGAATGCGGATGAAAAATTGTAGATGGATTAGCAAATAATCTCAAGGTAAATTAATAAAAAAAATAGGGAGATATGAGCGAAGACTTCAGATCCCATCCTCGTGGGAGGATAATCGAATAAAATTGGTTTAGCTTTTTCCTTTTCGAATCCAGCCGTAGGCGTGGTGGCTGGGAGTGGGGCCTTCTTCTAGATAGGCCATTTTGATATGGCTCAGATAATCTTTCGGTAGATCTTTCCGTTTCGCTTCCACATCCACATTGAATAGTTTGGCTGCGCTCAGACCGAAGATCTTGGCTTTCAGGTCTTTGGTCAAGGCGGGGTAGCGGTGTTTTTCTTGTAGGTCGTCGGGAATTTTGAATCGTTGGAAGGCTTCGATCTGCCATTGGGGTGTGCCGTACCAGATGGAATCGGTTCCCCAGATGACATGATCTTCTCCGAATGCCACCAGGATTTGTCCAAGTAAATGGGCACAGATGAGCGGTTCGGTGATGACAAGCTGCCCGAAGGTGGAACCCAATTCCATGTAAACATTGTTGAGTTTCGGTTGTTTCTTCTTTAACTCGCAAAATTCCGTAGTCCACGGAACCTCCCCTTGTTTCGCTTCCTCAAGATTGATTCGCGATGTGCCTAAAAATCCGGAGTGGTAAATCAAAAAGTCCAACTTGGGGAAATTTTTTGCGGCTTGGAGAATGTCGCGTGGGTGATTGTAATCGGCCACGGGGCCGAGCGGCAGACCTTTGTGCGCGCAGATGTTGGTGATGCCAAGTGCTTGAGCTTTTTCCAGCATCGGATAGGCGATCTTTTCATCGCTTAGCCACCAGCCATGCTCGAAGCCTTTGGGCGGGGAGCCCGTGTAGCATTTCCAAGCGTCGACATGGAGCGATTCTGCTTGTTGGTCCATGAAGTCCAGATCTACCTTGCCCAACTGTGGCATGACCAGTCCGTGCGCCAACATCCGTTGAGAATTCGTGAGGCGATTAATTTCATCTCGGATGTGGGTCATTTCTTTGGGCGGCACGACTGATTCCCATGGGTAAGGACCCGGCGGTGTGCTAATTAGGCCAATGGACGTATCGCTATCCAGAAAGACTTCTTTGATAAAGTTTTCCCAACTCAAGTCAGCCATGGTGCCACTGTCGCCGGAAAGCTTGGGATTTACCCCCATGTCTCGTGCCCGGCGCCGCAATCCCAACAGGGCTTCTTTCCATCCAGTTTGTTGAAACGTGGAGCTGACATAGTGAGTTTGTACATCCAAAATAAACGGTGTTTTCCCTTTGCGTTCCTGAGATGCCCGGGGTTCCGCCGCTTCGATATCGAGCACGTCAAAGAATTTGCCAAAGACTTGGTTCATGGCCAGAAACGCCAAGGCCATTCCGCCGGTGGTCTTGAGAAATTCCCGCCGGTTGATGCCGAGCTTCCTGCTTAGTCGTTCACTTGCGCGGTCAATCAGCCATTCCACCTGTGCTTGTTTGAATGTTTGCGGAGGTGGGACGAATTCCTCGTTAGATACCACTTGCGTAGGAATGGAGGAGGGGGAGGTGTAGCCTTGTTTGAATCGAGGCGGTCGTGGGTGGCTCATGACAACATTTCCTCAAGATATTCCGTGGGTTCCTACCAGTTACCCGTTTGAAATCTTCAGGTGATGGTTTAAAAGTATTTTAACTTTCTTATGAGACCTTCCCCTCACCCACACCCTTCGTTCCTCTTCGGAACGAGGCCGAGGGACATAGAAGG
>JAZFZJ010000045.1:0-10722 GCA_036443915.1 Nitrospirales bacterium | reverse complement strand
CTTAGGATCCAGAAACACTGTCTCGACCCCTCGTTCCCTCGCTCGGACTAACCCTGCGGCATTGGCTTTATTACTCACCACGACTTTGACCGAGGCATCTAGCTTCCCCAGGTCAATGGCATCAAGGATGGCCATCAGGTTCGACCCGCGTCCGGAAATCAACACGCCAAGTGCAAGCGGCACAACCCCACCTTTCTAATTGGAATACGTGAGTTTCGGTTCAGAAGATGCCCGATCTCGAATTTCTCCCAAAACCCAAGCCGTCATTCCCTGTGCTTGAATGATTTCCAAGACAGTACTCGTTTCTTCCGAAGGACCAACAATCATAAGCCCCACACCCATATTAAAGACCCTAAACATTTCCTCCCGATCAATCATGCCCGCTTGTTGAATGACTGAAAAAATCGGGGCAGGATTCCAGCTCTTCCGATCAATGACTGCCCTGCACTGATCGGAAAGGATACGCGGCAAATTTCCGGAAATTCCCCCTCCGGTAATATGCGCCAGGCCATGAAGCTTGCTCCCCGCCAACAATGCCTTGACGAGTTTCACATAAATGATAGTCGGTTGAAGCAACACCTCCCCGATTGAACTAGACAACTCCGGTACCTGAGTCTCAGGCGTCCAACCCTGCACCTCAAAGACCACACGCCGAGCAAGCGAATAACCATTACTATGCAGCCCACTTGAGGCCACCCCAATGACCACATCTCCCGGCCGAATTTTTTCTTTTCCCAACATTTCAGAGCGTTCGACCACTCCGACGGCAAAACCGGCCAGATCATATTCTCCCACAGGATAACAGGAGGGCATTTCCGCCGTTTCTCCACCAATCAGTGCACATTCCGCTTGCCGACAGCCTTCGGCAATCCCTTGAACAATAGCTTCTGCTACATCAATCTCCAAATGTCCCGTTGCTAAATAATCCAAGAAAAATAGCGGTTCGGCCCCACTCACCAGAATATCGTTTACACACATGGCCACGAGATCGACCCCAATGGTGTCGTGGCGATTCATCATTCTGGCAAGTTTCCCTTTGGTCCCTACCCCATCGGTACCGGAAACGAGAATCGGTTCACGATATCGATCAGATGGAAATCGAAACAGCCCTCCAAAGCCTCCTAAATCTCCCATGACTTCAGGACGAAAGGTGGAACGCACTAACGGACCGATACGTTTCACGAACTCATCGCCCTGTTGAATATCTACGCCAGCATCTCGATAGGTCGTCATACCCTTTTTTTCCCTTTAATTATTCGAGCTCTTTGAGGGCTGAGCAATGACCAGTTCTTCTAACGTTTCAAGATGTGCGGTCTGAGGAAACATATCAAATGGTTGCATCCGGCGAATCTCATAGCCCTTCTCACACAAATATTTTATATCTCGGGACAATGACGGAGCATCGCAAGAAAGATAGAGCAATTGAGGAACTTGCAAGGCTCCCAATTGGTCTAAAATTTTTGGATTGAGCCCCGCACGCGGAGGATCCAGGAGGATAACATCGTATGCGTCGGATTGCACCGTCATGAGATAGGATTCGACTGAACTGATTTTCACCCGACACCCTGTAATTTTGTTGACACGTATCGACTCACGAGCATCATAGATGGCAAACGGATTGCCTTCCACACAGGTCACTTGAGCACCCTGACCCGCTAAGCTTAGACCTAAAGGTCCTGTACCAGCATACAACTCCAAGGTCCGTTTGCCCTTCAGATTCCCCAGCCATTCCACTAGAGTCTTTCCCAACAATTGAAAGACGTCCCAGTTGGCCTGCATAAATGATCGAAACCCCATTTTGAGCCGCAATCCTCCATAGTCTTCCCATAGATGATCCGCTCCTCTCACAATCGGCTCCTGTCTCCCGCGACGCCTGGAATCGTGTTCTGATGAATCCACGCCATCATAGATCCACCCCTTAATATTCGATATCTCAGAACAAGCATGAAAAAGGCGCTCGACGTTTTCTTTGGCCATGGTCTGCCCACGAAATACCAACAGACACCCTTCTTCCAGTCGGGACCATCGAATTTCCACACTTTCTAAATTCATCCCTTGGATGACCAAAGAGCGAAGCCCTGATCGGATCCCATCAATGACAGATCGAAAATCTTCGTCCACCAGAAAACACGTATCAACCGGTAACAGTTGTTGAGTCCCTGATTCGAAAAATCCCAGAAACAATCCGTCCCTTCCTTCCCCGATTCCCATACGAAGGACCTGCCGATAGCCATACGGCCTGGGAGAAGGGATCACTGGAGAAATCGTGACATCGGAAATCTTGCCAATACGACGGAGGGTATCTTCCAGAATCAATCGTTTCTGACAAAGTTGTTCTTCATAATTCACATGCTGAAGCTGGCATCCACCACATCGCCCAACGACCGGACAGACCGGAACAACCCGGCTGTCGGCAGACTTTTGAACCTCGAGAATTTTCCCTTGATTCACACCTTTTCGTCGCCCCAAAATCTCTATCAACACGTTTTCACCAGGAATTCCTCCGTCACATAGCACGACTTGCCCATTCCATCGAGCGAGGCTCACCCCGCCAGATACCAATTTCTCGATTTGAAGAGGATAGGAAGATCCGGGCAGAAGGGACTCGGACAAGGATGAGGGAGGAGTCCTTACCTTAATGTTCAGGTCGGAGTTCAACATGAAGGAGTTTGATTTTTCGATGCAAATGACTACGTTCAATTTTTAATTCATCAGCAGTTTTGGAGACGTTCCAATTATTGTCCCGTAATTTTTGAGAAATCACTCCCCGCTCAAAAGCATTTCTGGCTTCCCGAAGCGAGTCATAGTTTGTCCCAACGGAAAGGCCGGGAACTCCACTGGGGGGCCGGCCTTGCAAAAACATTTCGACATCCGGCCCACCAATCATTGGCTTTGGAACCATGATTAATAACCGCTCAATCAAATTTCGGAGTTCCCGAATGTTCCCCGGCCAATCATGCCGTTGCAACGCTTCAATACCCTCAGCATTGAATTCTTTCGGTTTTATACCTTGTTCTTCAGAATGGAGTCGAAGGAAATGGTGCGCCAATTCCGCAATATCGTCTCGCCGTTCTTTCAGCGTGGGCACGACGATAGGTAGGACATTCAGGCGATAATACAGATCTTCCCGAAACGTGCCTTTTCCAATTTCTGCAGCAAGATTTTTATTTGAAGCCGCGAGCACACGAACCTGGACATTGATTAACTTGGTTCCACCGACTCGAGTAAATTGTTGTTCCTGCAGCACACGCAACACTTTGGCTTGCGTCGCCAAACTCATATCGCCGATTTCATCCAAAAACAGCGTACCCCCATCTGCCAATTCAAATTTCCCTCGTTTCATTGAGATGGCACCGCTAAATGCCCCTTTTTCATGACCAAATAATTCACTTTCAATCAGCGTTTCAGGAATAGCCGCACAATTAATTTCCACAAATGGCCGATTATGTCGCGGACTCTGCAAATGGATGGCACGAGCCACGAGTTCTTTACCGGTGCCATTCGCTCCGGAAATCAAGACCCGACTATTGACTGGGGCCGCCATCCCAATCATCTCGCGAAGCCGGTTCATCGTCGGAGAAGAGCCCACCAATTCAAAGCGACGTTCAACCTGAATGCGGAGATTAAGATTTTCCTCTTCTAATTTACGCTGGTGCAATGCATTGCGGACCAAAATGGTCACTTTTTCCAAATCCAGCGGCTTTTCTAAATAATCATAGGCACCCAACTTGGTGGTTTTGACAGCCGTTTCGATGGATCCATGTCCCGACATCATGACCACTAAAATACCCGGAAACTGGGCACGAAGACGCTTCAAGGTTTCTAATCCATCCATTTCCGGCATCCAAATATCCAAAATCACCAAGTCGGGAGATTCACTCCGCACGACCTTGAGAGCTTCCAGTCCGCTTTTTGCGACAATCACCTGATATCCTTCATCCTCAAGAATGCTACTCAGCGTATTGAGAATGGCCGGTTCATCATCAACGATCAAAATTGTCTCTGCCACAATGCGTCCTCCTCAAGGATGTGAAGATAGCTCGTTCACGTATGAATGACCATACGACTTACAACCCAACTCGGAGCATCCAGCCACAGATACCTCCTTGTTCCCTACAGTGGTAAGTCGAACCGAAACAACGCACCTTGTGGATGATTATTTTCTGCATGAATGGTACCATTGTGATCGGAAATAATTCGATGCACAATGGCCAACCCCAAACCCGTTCCTGTCCGTTTCTTGGAAAAATAGGGAACAAATAACTTTTTTTGATCTTCAGGCTGAATGCCAATCCCGTTATCTGCCACACGTACAACCGCCCGGTGTCGCCGCCAATCACACTCGGTGGTCACCCATATCCGTCCCCTATCATTCATCGCCTGAAGGGCATTATCGAATAAATTCACGAACACGCGACGCATCTGCTCCGGATCACAATTGAAATCAGGCAGAGCCTCATCCAATTGAAGAATAAATTCAATATCCCGATGTGCCCCAGTATACAAGGAAATGACCTTTTGGATAATGTCATGAAGCGACTGCCGTTTCATGTCTGGCAAAGGCATACGAGCATATTTGGAAAATTCATCCACCATGCCTTTTAAACTCGTCACCTCACTAATAATCACACCAGTCGCCTGATCAAAAATTTCCTCAAACCCGGAAGATTTTTCAAAAAACTTTTTTCGCAGACGTTGGGCGGAGAGTTGAATGGGGGTCAACGGATTCTTAATCTCATGGGCAATCCGTTGCGCCACTTCTTGCCAAGCGGCTGTTTTCTGGGCCTTGATGAACTCCGTTCGATCCTCAAACACAAACACAAATCCCAAGTCATTTCCCGCATCATTCTGCATTCTGGAAATAGTGAGCCCTAGGGTCAAGAGCCGCCCATTCGGCGTTTCCGTCTGCCCTTCCATTGACAAACTATCGGTTTGTTCGACCAACATTTGGTCATACGCTTTTTGAAGCAAATGTAAACTAAATTCTTTAAATGCTTCATAAACGGGACGCCCTCGCAACTGCTCCCCTTGTATTCCGAGGATGCGCTCCGCAGACGGGTTGAAAGTGGTCACCAGCCCTGTCATATCGATCGATAAGACCCCTGCCGCAATGGTATCAACGACCGCTTCGGTATAAGCCCGCCGCTGATCGATCTCAATGTTCGACTGAAGAAGGGATAGATTGACTTCCTCCAAGCGAAATTTATTGGAACGAAGATCAGTAGTCATCCGATTGAATGACTGCACCAAAGTCCCAATTTCATCCGTGGCTTTCACGTCAATTTTAATATCCAAATTGCCTTTGGCCACCGCCTCGGTCCCTTCAGCCAAACGTTGAATAGGAACGGTAATCCCACGGGCCACATAAAACCCAAACCACGTCGCACCGAACAAAATCAGGACCGTCACGACAGCCACAAAAAGATAGGCTCCCCCTTTAATGGGATTTTTCATGGATTTAATCTGTCGAAATTCATCATATTGCTTGGCTATGGCATCCATTTTCCTTAAGAGAGCTTCCGAAACATAAGAAGACACCACAACCACGCCACGCACCCGATCAGTTTTTCCATAACCCATGATAGGAGCCCCAGCCCGAATTAATCTCCCTACCGGGGCTTCTTGAGTCGAGGACATGGGCTGACCGGAATCCAGCACTTGCAATACCAGTTGCCCGACGGGAAGGCTGAGCACGGCTTCCGACAACTCGGGGTCCATCATACGAGCTAACGTTTCCATTTTGGGAGAAAATACTTCCACTCCCGCCAAATGATATTCCTGTTGCATCCGGGCCATAATGGCCTTCAATAATTCGCGATGTTCGGGTTTTAAAATATCTTCCCGGAAAATTTCCTTGCTTATCGCTCGAGCCGTATCCGCGGTTAAAGCCTCTCGTTCCTTCTGATACAATTGGGCCACATCTTCGGAATCTCTCAGGACATGCATGACTTGATCATTAAACCACACGTCTATCACTTCACTGATCACGCCACTAGCCACCAGGGCCAGAAGGACCGTCGGAATCAGAGAAAACCCAATAAAGGCCGCCACTAGTTTAGACCGAAACCCCGAGCCCAACAGACGGTTGCGTTTTTCAAAAAAGGCCTTGATCAAGTTGCGAGAGAGCAGGAGCGTCAACGCCACCAGTCCCACACCATCCAGATACACCAAAAAAAGCACCAAGGCATAACTAGGACTGGGAAGAATGGAATCTGGTTGAAGGGGGCCCGACAGGCCATAGCGCGCGTAATAGAGAGTGAGGGCGATACACGGAAGCAGCAAGACCAGCACAATCCAAACTGGGGTAAAATGATTTGGCTTGTGCTTAAGGGAAGTAGGATGGGACGCGTCGGACAAAGCGGCAGTCCGAGAAAATTTTGGAGAATCAGTTAAATGTTCGGAGATCAGATTCACGGGGCATTACATAAACAATTTTCGGCCCAAAACGGTCCTGGCCTCTTCAGGGACTGTTGAATAATTCGACATTCTTTCATTGCTGTTTGGCGTTGCCATACTCTAGGGATGACCAATAGCAAAAAAGAATGTTCAAAATGGCCGCTGTCTCACCCGCCCAAGCCGTGCACGCCAAGACGTGCCTTTCCTCGGGCAAGGCCACACGGCTTTTGGCACGCGGAGCGTACCGATGAGTACGTGAGCACGACAAAAGACCGAGAACGCCGCTGGCGGACTTTTTCAACATTCTCCTTCAGTATTATTGATAAATAATGGGGAATTCGCAAGACGCAAGGAAACCCGCCAGGTGAAGCGTGCATACCCTGTTCAAACCTCACGAATCCCATGTGTTACGAATGTGGTGGTATCGAAAGGGGAGAACCCAAGCTTAGGGAGAAACTTTGTCCCCTTTACCTGATGTGACATTCACATATTTCATCCGCAAGGTATATAACATATCCCCAATCACGGAAGTTTCCTCCGAGGAAAGGTTCCCTTTGGTTTTTTCCTCAAACATTGACAGAATGTCAATGATTTCTTTGGCTTGGGGAAGATTCATGGGAGGTGGAGGCTGTTCAGGATTGATAGATTCCCCCATTAACATTAGAGAGGACGTGCCTAAGGAGAACACAAACGACGAAAAGGTCAGTGGAGGAGCGGGGTGAGAAGAGTCTGTTTGGAAAGCCGGCTCAGGCTCGGAAGGCGGTGGAGGAGGGAGATTCGAAGGCTCAGGCTCAGATCGCCCACGTTTATCCCGTACCACGAATCCTTGTTCTTCTTCGCTCATCATTCCACCCCCTTTCAGGAAAAAACAGTACCATTATCACAGGTTCTCTATCAACAAGAGAGAGCTTACACAGGCCAAGGAAACCAGTATAATACCCGGGCACCAATGCCTTATCCCCATGGATGGCTCTATGGAACCACACACCCCAACACCCTCTTCTTCTCCTCCTCCTAACTCTGAATCCTTATCGGATGTCGTTTCGATTATGAGCAGATTACGGGGGGCGAACGGCTGCCCCTGGGATCGGGAACAAACCGCTCAATCCTTAAAACCCTTTCTTCTTGAAGAAGTCTATGAAGTATTGGAAGCCCTTGATTCTGAGGATCCTGCGGCCCTGAGGGAAGAATTAGGGGACCTCTTGCTCCAAATCCTCTTTCAGAGCCAGATCGCTTCAGAACAGGATCTGTTTTCTTATCACGACGTCGTCAAGGAATTAGGGGAAAAACTCATTCGCCGCCACCCACATGTGTTTAATCATGAGGGAGAAATTTCTTCATTGAAGACCTCCAGTGAGGTTATTCACCAATGGGATCATCTGAAACAGCAGGAACAAGCCCAGAAACAACCGATGGCCTCCTTATTAGGTGGCATTCCCAAAATCTCCCCCTCCCTTCAACGAGCCTTTCAGGTTCAAAAACGGGCCGCCCGAGGAGGATTCGACTGGGACGCCATTGAACCAGTGTTAGACAAGGTTAAAGAGGAATTAGATGAATTGTATACGGCAACGGCGAACACCATGGATACAGCCACCCAGCACAACTCCTCTCTTCGCGCACCTCATCATCTCACGGATGTTGAAGACGAATTAGGGGACGTGTTGTTTTCCTTGGTCAATGTCTCCAGGTTTCTGAAGGTCAATCCGGAAGAAGCCCTCAGAAAATCCACGAACAAGTTTATCGCCCGCTTTCAATTTGTCGAAACTCAAGCCACCTCGCAAGGCCGGCTCATTAAGGATTGCACCCCTCAGCAGCTTGACCAATGGTGGGAAGCGGCAAAACACCAAGAACGTTCTTCACCTCAAGCCTCCCAAAAGACCGAAGGGGTGCCACATGAGTGATGAGCAACCGACAGAAGGACGACGGGTAGGAGTCCATCCCCTCATTGTCGTCTTTGGGGTGATCTTTGGCCTCTGGTTATTCATTACTCTGATTATTCCCAAATCGAAAAATACTCAGACCCACGGACCCGGTTCATCTCCTAACACCCAAACCCCATTACCTCCCATTATGTCTAGCGATCTGGTTCCCATGTTTAAAGTGACTGGGGAGGTCGCTGGCATGAATATTATTACCCTTCTCGTCCCTTCTGCATCGACGGACAGTCAAGTGATTGCGCTGCTTCAGTCTTTTCAAAAAGCTCGACTAGATAATTCACTGGCAACCATCCTCCCCCCCACAACCCCTGAGGACCAACTGGGAGCCTTCGCCCTTGCGAATATTTATGTGTTCTCGGAACCGGAATATGCGGGGATTGAGTCGGCGAAGGCGTTAAACCGCGGAGCCCATGCTCCAGGGGAATTTTACCCTTCCTCGATTCCCTATGAAGTGGCCATGGAACATGTCCGAGGGCATTATGCCATTGACCTGCATAACAAGAATGCCATGGAACGTGCGTCAATTGGATTTGGAGAAGATGCGACGGGTGTGTACTCTAAACGATATCAGCGGGTATTTTAAATTCACTATGGTCAGCGTTCTCTGTGGAAAGGCGATCCCCCGGCTATTTCCCAAGTGATACCCGGTCAAAGACCAATTTGCTCTTTCACAGTCTGTCGAAGGGAATCTTTTTCGGTTTGCATCCACTGCTCCAGCAAACCAGACAAATGAGTCAACTCACTGCCCACGAAAGGCCCAATCATAACATCCAACCGATCATTGACCATCCCATCGGCATCAACCAACTCCAACTTCTTATCAGCAATGGCCCGAAGAAGAATTTGGTTCATCCGAAGTTGTTGTCCAGCTGTCCCTCCAGAAAAGGAAAGAATTGAATTCTTCAGATAGTCCAGTTCATGTTCAATCGATACCTTTATTCGGACACCCTGGGGAGTCGCCCAATGCGGACGTTGAACCGAGTAATCATACGAAAAAGCTGGCTCCTGTGGTTCCCGATACGGGCCCATCACATTTAAAATCATTAAATCCGATCCCATCCTTCTTATTTCCTTGATAGAGTTGTTGAATAATTCAAAATTTTCTTCACACGGCTATGACCGCTCACCACCTTAACACGACAGGGGGCGACAGGACTCTTCAAAAAGGCTCGTTGTCTCACCTGCCCAACTGAGGTGCGCCAAGAGGCGTCATCCCTCGGGCAAGACCGCAGACGGTGTGACATCAGAAACGTGCATGGAGTATGCGAGGACGGCAAAGCATCGAGTACCTGGCTGGCGGACTTATTCAACAGCCACCTGATTGGTGAATGAGCAGATGAAAGGCTATAGCTCTTTCAAAAATAACTAACCCAGTTACTTTCCTTGTGATGTGTTCTTTTCAATATGTCCATAGAGATCATCACGAAGGGGATACAGCTTTAACTTTGGAGAGAATTTGAATTAAGGAGCCCTGTTGCTGTCCTTCTACCAGTCCATGCCATTCCTGTAGACCATTCTTCATGTAATAGACATTGCCGTAATCATGACGACTAAGAAAGTCACATGCCAAGCGACTCCTGTCACCACTAGCACAATACACCACAATCTTTTCCGCAGTTAAAGGAACCTCTGTTCGATAGCGCATTTCTAACTCTTCGACAGGAAGGAGGGTCGCTCCAGGCAACCGGCGTGTGGCAAACTCACCACTTGTCCGGACATCCAAAAACAACAGGTTTCCGCCATTGGCATGTTCCGAAATCAATTGGCTGACATCCTCTGCCGAAATTTCATGATACAACCGGCCCGTTCGAATCAAATCGTCCGAAACATGCCGGCCTCGAGCCAACAGAGCCGCATGGACTCGCAAAGGCTCAACCGCAGACTCTATCTGACGAGGAAGCGCTTTCAGCTTTTGTTCGAGATAATAATGCTCTCGTTTAACTTGAGAAAGTTCCCGAGACAACCGCCAAGCAACCCTCAAGGCTCCGCAAGCCACAACCAGGCTACCCACTCCCAATAGAACCCCTATCTCAACCATAACGACACGCTCTCAATTTCCTAAACAAAAACCTGTTTGCTCCAAATGTGAGGCCAATTGAAAAACTCTTTTCCTGGTTTTGACGGATCCTAAGGTATCAAATCTGTATTCCAACTGGACAGAATCTTCCCTCACCATAGACAAAGGCAACACAGGTTTGTTGAAGGAAACCTAGGGATAAATAGTCACTCACGGAGCAGAATATTGTAATGGGAAAATGGTCCTTGGTCGGGGCGAGAGGATTTGAACCTCCGACCCCCGCGTCCCGAACGCGGTGCGCTACCGGTCTGCGCTACGCCCCGACTATAAGGAAACCCTAACTCGATGGATTCAACGGCTCATAATCCAACC
>JAZFZJ010000044.1:0-7005 GCA_036443915.1 Nitrospirales bacterium | reverse complement strand
ACACGTTGTTGCTCTCCACCGGATAACTCTCCTGGTTTATGGTGGAGCCGGTGGGACAGCCCCACTTCTGATAGTAAGGATTTGGCCGCCTCGATGGCTTGGGGTTTCGAAACTTTTTGGATGAGAGCTGGGAGATAGGTATTTTCCAGGGCCGTAAATTCTGGAAGCAGATGATGGAATTGAAACACAAAGCCGATAAACCGATTGCGAAAACCCGCTAAGTTTGTTTCACTCACCTTGAACATATTCTTTCCTTCAAACAACACCTGCCCGCTGGTGGGGCGATCGAGAGTGCCCAGGATGTGCAGCAACGTACTTTTCCCCGCTCCTGAGGCTCCAATGATGGCCGCCATTTCCCCTCGGTGAAAGTTCACCGAAATCCCGTTTAACACCGCTACCGTTTGTTTTCCCATTTCAAACGATCGTCGGAGGTCTTTGACCAAGACTAAGGGAGGGGGTGTGGGCGCGGGTGAGGTGTCGTGATCATTCATAACGAAGTGCGCTGACAGGATCCAATTTGGCTGCTTGCCAGGAAGGGTAGAACGTGGCGGCAAAACTGATCAGGATGGCCAAGGTTGCAACCAGCATGACATCCAGTGGAAGAATATGGACGGGAATGCGAGAAATGTAATAGACCGAGGCGTCAAAGGTAAAATAATTTTGGATGAGCCATAAGAAGGTATAGCCAAGGGGCACGCCGATGCTGGTTCCGACCAATCCGATCACTAATCCATTCAACATAAA
The DNA here is from genome assembly GCA_036443915.1 of Nitrospirales bacterium. Lineage (GTDB taxonomy): Bacteria > Nitrospirota > Nitrospiria > Nitrospirales > UBA8639 > Nitrospira_E. The sequence continues at coordinate 6,261 of JAZFZJ010000044.1, read as the reverse complement.
GATTCGCATGATGGCGCCTGGGGTAGCACCCATAGCTTTGAGAATGGCGATTTCTCGCTGCTTTTCGTTCACGATCATGGTCAGAGTTCCCACGATGTTGAACGAGGCTACCAGCGTAATCAGGACCAGCAAGAGAAACATCATTGTTTTTTCCAGCTTTAAGGCGGAAAACAAATTCCGATTGAGTTGCATCCAGTCACGTGCCATAAAGATTGGGCCCAAGGTAGCTTCCAGGCGGTGCGCCACCTTCTTGGCCAAAAAGACATCCTGGACTTTGACTTGAATGCCCGTAACCGCCTTACCCAGGTTAAAAAATTGTTGAGCTTGATCCAAGCTGATATATGAGAGAGTAGAATCATATTCAAACATGCCGGATTCGAAAACGCCGACGACTGTGAAGGGACGAATTTTGGGAGTCATGGTGAAGGTGATGGGGCCGACGGCGGAAACCACGTTGACTGAGTCGCCAAGAAAGACCCCCAGCCGCAAGGCCAGTTCTTTGCCTAAGATAATTCCTGGGCGATTTGGGGGCGGTGAGGGTTTGGGGGTTTCTTGATGGCTGTCGGGGATAATCAGAGAACGAGGGGGAGTGGTTAATCCAGCCACATCCCCAAATTTCATGTTGGCTTCCAAGTCAGTCACATGTGCTTCCTTGGTGGGATCAATTCCGCGAAGAAGGACCCCTTGCACTCCCGTTTTGGAGGTAAGGAGCACCTGTTTGAAAATGAAGGGAGCCGCCGCGACGATATCGGGAATGGCCTCAATTTGGTCAACCAGTTCCGCATAGCCTTTCAATGCAGTTGTCCCACGTTCTTGCACGATGACGTGGGCCGTCGTGCCAAGAATTTTTGCCTGCAAATCTTCTTTGAAGCCAGTCATGATGCCGAGTGTCCCAATCAGGGCCGCCACGCCTAGGGTAATTCCAGTGATCGAGATAAAGGTGTTGAGGGAGATGGTGCGTTGCCGGCGTTTGGCCCGGAGGTATCGAAGGCCAACTAATATTTCATATGGAAGGGTCACGAAGTTTGGTCCGGCCGAAGTTGAGGAAAGAGGATGACATCGCGAATCGAGGCTTGATTGGTGAATAGCATGACGAGACGATCAATTCCGATGCCTTCTCCGGCGGTTGGGGGCATGCCATATTCTAGGGCTCGGACAAAATCCTCATCCAAGTAATGGGCTTCCTCATCACCGGCATCCCGCAAGGCCACTTGGGCTTCGAATCGTTGGCGTTGGTCTAACGGATCGTTTAGTTCGGAAAATCCATTGGCCAATTCCCGGCCACCAATAAAGAGCTCAAATCGGTCAGTAAGGGCTGGGTTGGAGTCATTCTTGCGAGCCAATGGGGAAATTTCTATTGGGAAATCAGTGATGAAAGTTGGTTGTATCAGGGTCGGCTCGACCGTGGCTTCAAACAGGTTGACCAGAACGTCGATATGGCTAGATGATGGAGTAATGGGCACATCCAGGGCAGTGGCCGCGTTCAAGGCCTTTGTACGGTCGGAAAGAATCTCTCTATCCCAAGCATTGACCTCGATAATCGAGTCGAGATAGGAGAGCCGTGGCCAAGGTGGAGTCATGTTGAGGCGTTGACCTTGATAGTCCAGCATTGCGGTGCCACACAAATTCAGACTTAATTCATGGAACAACTGTTCAGTAAGATCCATGAGATCATGGTAATCGGCATAGGCTTGATAAAATTCCAACATCGTAAATTCTGGATTGTGTATGGTGGAAATACCTTCATTGCGGAAATTGCGATTAATTTCAAAGACCCGCCGAAATCCACCGACGATGAGGCGTTTGAGATACAATTCCGGCGCCACCCGTAAATATAGATTCATGTCCAGGGTGTTGTGATGCGTCACGAACGGGCGAGCGGTTGCTCCTCCGGGAATAGGATGCATCATCGGCGTTTCCACTTCGAGGAATTCTCGTTCGGTGAGAAATGAACGAATGGAATTAATGATACGGCTTCGTGTCCGAAAGACTTGATGAACCGTTGGATTGGCGATTAAATCCACATATCGTTGGCGATACCGGGTTTCGATATCCGTTAAGCCATGCCATTTCTCGGGAAGGGGCCGTAACCCTTTGGTGAGAAACGTGAGCGTGTGAACTTCGACTGTGAGTTCATCAGTTTTGGTGCGAAAGAGCCGACCTTCCACTCCGATCCAATCGCCTAAATCCAATGATTGGCACAGTTCATAGTCCTGGTCTCCCAGCAGATCCTTCTTCAAATATACTTGCAGGCGAGACCCTTCCTCTTGCAGAGCGGCAAAGGCGGCTTTTCCAAACCGACGCAGGGCGACAATTCGCCCCGCTACTTTGCAAGGAATGGTCTTCGTTTCGAGTGCTTCCTTGGTTGAAGAGCTATAGGATTGAAGGATCGTGTCAAGGGTGTGGGTGGTCGAGAATCGAGTTCCAAATGGGCGGATGCCTCGGTCCCGGAGGGCCTGCAGTTTTTCTATACGTTGCTGTTGTTGTTCGTTGAGTTCATCCATAACTTGTCAAACCATCAGGTGAAAGTCGCGAGTTCCAGTTGTCGATGGATTGGGAAAAAAGGAGTGCCCGAATGGTGCGAATGATGAATGATGCCCCGAGACGTACAGTAATGGTGGTTTTATGGTGCCGCTGAGTGTGAGGCCTTCGACGCGTTCATCGTGAGGTAGGCTTCAATAAAGGGATCAAGTGCCCCATCCATCACAGCGGTAAGATTCCCGGATTCGCAGTTGGTCCGGTGATCTTTTACCATTTGATAGGGATGAAACACATACGACCGGATTTGGCTTCCCCAGGCGATGTCTTTTTTTTCGCCAATGATATTTTGAAACTCCGCTTCTTTTTTTTGTTGTTCTAATTCAAACAGTTTGCCTTTTAACACTCGAAGTGCACCAAGTCGGTTTTGTAATTGTGAACGTTCATTTTGGCATTGCACAACGATTCCAGTGGGAAGGTGTGTAACACGAATGGCCGTTTCCACTTTGTTCACATTTTGGCCCCCTGCCCCTCCCGCTCGAAAGGTGTCGATTTTCAGGTCTTTATCGTCCATCACGATATCAATCTCATCGTCAATTTCTGGATACACGCCAACGGCGGCAAATGAGGTGTGCCGACGTTTGTTCGCGTCAAACGGCGAAATACGAACCAGTCGATGGACTCCGGCCTCCGACCGTAAATATCCATAAGCCATGGGTCCGGCAATGCCCAACGTCACGCTTTTAATGCCGGCCTCATCACCTGATTGCAGATCAATCGTATCCACTTTGTAGTTGTGCTCTTGTGCCCAACGTATATACATGCGCATGAGCATCTGTGCCCAGTCCTGAGATTCGGTTCCCCCTGCGCCGGGGTTCACGCTGAGAATGGCATGACTGTGGTCATGTTCTCCAGCTAACAACTGTTCCAGTCGCCATGATTCAAGGGAAGCCTCAATATCGGTGATACCCTGACTCCACTCCGCTTCCAATTCTGGATCACCTTCCTGCCCAATGAGATCCAGTATAGCCAGGAGATTGTCCCGCTGTTGTTCCAATTGTTGCAAACGGTGGAGTTGGCGTTCAACGTCGGCTTGGCGTCTTCCGACTTTGGCTGCATGGCGTGGGTTGTTCCAAAATTCCGGTTGCGAGGTCTCCTGCTCGATTTCCTCCAATTCGTTTGTTAACCGAGGGAGGTCAAAGATACCTCCGAAAATCCAAAATAAGAGCGTTGATTTTGTCCATTCGAATGCGAATATCTTCAAGCATGAGTCGTGTTCCTTTTGTGATGGAATGGGTGAAAGATTACTGGTGTTTTGACGTACGTGCGCTGAACCAACACAAGCTGAACCATACTCCCGTCAGTATAACACAACCCCAACTAAAGACATCCCCGTATGAGGTATAAAATGTCGGCGACGAAGAGCGGAGGGGGAGCGAGCCTGTCACAGCTTGTTGCGAAAAAATTTCGGTCTCCATCAGGATGCGTCCGTCAGGAGCGATGATGCCGGAAATCCCCGTGTTAGCGGCTCTGGCAAAGGCCAGATGGTTTTCCACCGCGCGAAATACGACCATTCCAAAATGTTGATAGGGGGCAGTCGATTTCCCAAACCAGGCGTCATTGGTGATAGTCACGAGGAAGTTCGCGCCTTCTTTCGCCATTTGTCGAACCAAGTCTGGAAAAATTACTTCAAAGCAAATGGCCGCTCCGAATCGGGGGCCGGTGTTCTTGTCATCAGTTGGGAGTCGCATGGTCATGGGTCCTTGGCCGGATTTGAAATCGCCAATGCCGACGACCAGTTTGTGGAGAAAAAAAAGCAGAGACTTTAAGGGAATGTATTCCCCAAAGGGGACTAAGTGCCGTTTGTCATATCGATCAGAAATCGTTCCTTCTGGAGTCAACACATAGGCGCTGTTCAATAAGTAGGGTTTGCCATCTTGGTGAAATCGAAGCGCGGGACTTCCAAACAGGAGAGGGCTTTTGAAGTTGCGAACCATTTCCACGATCTTTTCCTGATAGAGCGGTTCCCGTTCATAGAAAAACGGAGTGGCGGCCTCAGGCCAAATGAGGAAAGCCGTATTCTGCCCAGCCTGTTGGCTGAGGGTGGCATAGCGAGAGAGAGTCTCTTCGCGATAGGTCTCGTCCCATTTCTGATCTTGGGCAATATTGGGTTGAACCAAACCGATAGATAAGGTTTTGGCCGAGCGGTCGAAGGTGTCCTGCCGATCTATCTGCCAATGGCCATAAGCCAGAACGACGCTCAGGATAACCAGAAAGGTCACTCCTGATAACCAGGGAGATGGGGCTGGGTTCTTCATTCTGTGGTGCCAAACCCAAAGGAGTAGCGAGCTGATGACCACATTTCCCATCACCACGAGGAAGGACACACCATAGACTCCCGTGATGTCTGAAAATTGAATAAGAGGAAGCCAGTGATATTGTGAATAGCCCAACAGTGCCCAAGGGAATCCACTAAAGGCATAGGTGCGGACATATTCCAACGTCACCCATAAGGCTGGAGCACCAAACCACAGGAGACTTGGATATTGTTGGAGAAGCCTGGCATAGCCCCAGGCATAGATCCCGATGTAGAGGCCAAGATAAGAGGCTAACAGCAACATGAGCAGGGTACTCACGACTAACGGAACTTGGCCAAATTGGTTCATGGCGGTGATGACCCAAGGCACTGTTCCCACAAAGGCGATGGTTCCTGCCAACCACCCCTGCCACAGTGCGCGTCGGGGGGGGGAGTTGTGAATTACCAACTGAAGGGGAATGAGAACGATCCAGGCTATCAATCCCAGGTTGAAATGGGGAAAACAGAGCGGATGGAGAATTCCGGTAAGGGAAATACCAAGAAGGGCCTTTATCCGATTGCCATGCGGAGAGGAGAAATATTGAATGGCTTGTCCCACGTTTAAAATGGAGGCTCTGGGTAGGGCGGGGGAAATCCCGGCGATGCCCCTAAAAGAGGGCTAGGTTGAAGCCACAAGTGATTAAGAAACAATTGATAGGGATGAGGAATGGAAGATGCGGAAATGGGGGTTGGATTCAAAGTGGAAAGACAGCGCCTTCCAAACAGGGGATGATCGTCTATCACAGAACAGGTTCGTGGCCGGCTATACCGCCTTTTGTACGAACCCGGATCGTAGACAACGTGTACAGACTTTTATCCTTTTGGCAGTGCCTTTCACTAAGGCGCGAACCGTTCGAAGATTAGGGCGAAAGACCCGTTTTGTGCGGTTATTGGCGTGGCTGACATTGTTGCCGACAAGGCGTTGTTTCCCACACACTTCACAAGAAAAAGCCATCGTATTTTCTCCAGGACTTTGAGTTCACAATGTTGAGTCTGAGATTATGTTTGTTACCACAGGTGATATTGTACACACAAGTTCCTGGAAATCAAAGAAGTTCTGTGAGTGGTTTCTCATTTTTCTTATCGTGATCCTTCTCATAGAGAGCGACAGGCAGGTTAAAAAGACTGACGCCGCTTAGTCAAATCTCAAAACTCCCATATTGGAAAGGGCTTTGCTGCTATCGCCAAGTCCAGTAAGATTATCCGGCTCACGGCCATAACCATTCATTTCTTCCATGGGAATGTTGAAAAAAGCCGCCAGCGGCGTTCTCCCCATTTTGCCGTGCTCAGGTACTACGTGTACGCTCCGCGCGTCAAACAACGGGGAGGCCCTGCGGGACCTCGTCAACGATTCGTGGCCTTGCTGGACGACTTCCCGCCTCCGCGAGGACATGCTTTTTGAACATTCCCGCTGGATGCTGATATCG
>JAZFZJ010000043.1:0-18655 GCA_036443915.1 Nitrospirales bacterium | reverse complement strand
TGTTACCTCGGCTTGGTGGTTAAGGTGAAATTGAATCATTTGGCGGATGTCCATGCGGTAGATGTGGTCAGCGCCAAACACGGCAACCAACCCGGGAGCAAAGTCGTGGATGAGATTGATATTCTGAAAAACCGCGTCGGCTGTCCCTTCATACCATTTGCCTCGACCTTTCATTTGAGGAGGAACAACTGTGATAAAGGCCTGCCGGTTAGCTCCACCAAATCGCCAACCCCGGCGAAGGTGCTCAATAAGAGCTTGGGACCGATATTGAACGAGGACATACATGGCTTGAATTCCTGAGTTTAAAAAATTACTCAGGACGAAATCGGCAATGCGATAATTGCCAGCAAACGGCACCGAGGGTTTACTCCGTTGCTCGGTGAGGGGCAGCAACCGCTCCCCTTTCCCACCGGCCATAATCATGGCCAGGACTTTTTGTGGTGTCCTTTCGTGGGTGGTGTTTCGGTGAGAGGGCGAGGTGTGTTTCATGACGAAGGAGGTTCTGTCGGTGCGTGAGTCTGCTCAGTTACTGAGCGTTCAAGCTGAGCAATGGTCTTTTGTTGTTGGGCAATCAGTCTACGTTTTTTTATATGAGAAGGCAACGAGGCCACGACACTCAACAACACTCCAAAGGCCAGAGCCGTGAGCAGGACGACAGCCAAAGACCCCTGGAAGGTCCAGGAGAAAAACGTGATAATGATCGGCTCTGCATTCTGTAAAGAAAAGGCAACGGCGAAAAACAAGACGAGAAGGAATGTGATCAGTGCGGAATACATAGGCTAGAAAGTTTTGATAGACTTATGTAGTTAACATAGACGCGAATCATTGGCAATGCCTCTTTTACCCAAACAACTCCAGCGAATTCTCACTGCCCAAGAGTGTGATCCCTTTTCGGTCTTAGGTCCTCAACGTCAATCGTCTACATCGGTGCACCAGGTGGTGGTCCGGGCATTTCTGCCAGAAGCGGCAGAAGTCGTACTGCTTGCTGATCTGCCAGGCGTTCCGCCTGTTCCCATGAAGCGGATTCATGCGGATGGGCTCTTTGAAGGACAATGGGAAGGTCAGGCCCTGGGAACGAATTACCAATTCCGTATCATCGACTGCCAAGGAAAGGCCATCCAAAGGCATGATCCCTATGCCTTTTCGCCAATTTTGTCGGAGGTTGACCTGCATCTGTTTGGTGAGGGCAAATTCTTCAAAGCCTATGAAAAGTTGGGGGCACATGTTTGTCTACATCAGGGGGTGTCAGGGGTGAACTTTGCGGTGTGGGCGCCGAATGCAGCCCGAGTGAGCGTGATTGGAAATTTTAATGACTGGGATGGGCGACGGCATCCCATGCGCAGTCGCGGAGGAGTGGGAATCTGGGAATTATTCATCCCCGATTTGAAAATAGGTGAATTCTATAAGTATGAAATTTTACCCCAAACTGGAGGGGCACCTTTTTCAAAAGCCGACCCTTTTGCCATGGGGGCAGAACTGCGGCCCAAAACGGCCTCTATCGTGTGCGATATATCCAACTATTCATGGGAAGATGAAGGATGGATGAAGCAGCGGTCGGGTCAAAATCCGCTTAGGAAGCCTCTATCGATTTATGAAGTGCATCTTGGATCGTGGAAACGCGTGACAGAAGAAGGTGGGCGATGGATGACCTATCGAGAGTTGGCCCAAACCTTGGTCCCGTACGTTAAAGACATGGGATTCACCCATATTGAACTGATGCCGATTGTGGAGCACCCCTTCGATGGATCCTGGGGCTATCAGGCCACAGGGTACTTTGCTCCCACCAGGCGGTTTGGGACCCCTGAAGAATTTATGGGCTTTGTCGATGCCTGTCATCAGATGGGAATTGGCGTCATCATGGATTGGGCGCCCGCCCACTTTCCCGATGATCCACATGGGTTGGCGTGGTTTGACGGAACATATCTTTATGACCATGAAGATCCTCGATTGGGCTATCACCCAGAGTGGAAGAGCCGCATCTTTAACTATGGCCGCACGGAAGTGAAAAATTTTTTGATCAATAGCGCGCTGAGTTGGTTCGACCGGTACCACATTGATGGGCTTCGGGTCGATGCCGTCGCATCAATACTGTATTTGGATTATGCGCGCGAGCCTGGAGAATGGATTCCCAATCGATACGGAGGCCATGAAAATTTAGAGGCCGTAGAATTTATCAAAGAGCTCAATGCGGTTGTCCACCAAGAACATTCAGGGATCCTCATGATTGCCGAGGAATCCACGGCTTGGCCGGGTGTCTCCCGCCCCACCTATGTGGGGGGATTAGGGTTTTCGTTTAAATGGAATATGGGCTGGATGCACGATACATTGGAATATTTTCAATTGGATCCCATTCATCGAAAATTTCACCAAAACAAAGTCACGTTTGGGCTCATGTATGCCTTCACCGAAAATTTCATTCTCGTCTTATCTCACGATGAAGTGGTACATGGGAAAAAGGCTCTCCTGGACAAGATGCCGGGAGATGATTGGCAACGTTTCGCCAATCTTCGTGCGCTCTATGGGCATATGTACGGCCATCCGGGTAAGAAGATGTTGTTCATGGGTGGAGAGATCGGGCAATGGTGGGAATGGAATCATGATGACAGTCTGCAATGGCACCTGTTGGAGTATGCCCCGCATCATGGATTGCAAAAATATGTTGCCGATTTAAATCGTCTCTATCAATCCGAACCCGCCTTGTACGAAGTCGACTTTGATTGGCCGGGGTTTCAATGGATTGATCTACATGATAGTGATAATTCCACGTTAACCTATATTCGTTTTGCTCGGGATCAAACCGAGTGTATCGTCTGTGCGTGTAATTTCACCCCGGTTCCTAGGCAGCCGTATCGTTTGGGTGTCCCTCGTAGTGGGTTTTATCGCGAATTGCTCAATAGCGACTCAGAACTCTATGGGGGCAGCAATATGGGAAATGGCGGGGGCCTCCATGCGGATCCTATTCCCTTTCATAACCAACCCTTCTCTCTCCTCGTCACGCTCCCCCCTCTAAGCGTCGTTTTCTTCAAGCCTGCGTAAAGTGGTCCAAATGGTTTGGCGTTTCTAGATGTCCTGTGGGAAGTAAGAAAAAGGTTCCTGACACCTTTTTAAATGCAGAAATGTGTGTTGGTGTATGTTGACCTCAGTCTATTCCCCAAAACGACTATTTACGGTTGGGTGTAGAATGTGTATTTTTTACAAAGGAAGACCTCTGGTTGTAATAGGAAGCCTGAAAATGCGATTGACTCAGTTTGGCAAACCCATCCGAACACAATCGGACGTGTGCTCCCGGTGTGGGTATCTGAAGTTTTGGACAAAACGGTTTGGTTGGCGTTGTGGGCCGTCCTGTAATGAAGGCCAAGTGAACCCACGGAAATACCACGCCAGCATGAGAATAGGGGATGGTATAAATCGATCCAATCCCCTGGCACCCCTAATCCCTTGCACTCCTCATAGGCAATAAGGTCTACCAGTCCCGACATCCCAATACTTTGCCTTTGAAGCCTTGACATTCTTAGGACTGGCATGAGAGGCCTTTATACCAGAATTTTGCCCTGATTCTTTCCTTTGATCCATCGATTTTGGCTAAGTAAGTGATTAGAAAAAGGTTCCTGACACCTTTTATGACACCTTTTATTTCTGTGTGAGGGGCGAAAGTCTGGTATCAAGCCCACCTAGAAGTCCGGGCCCATTTAGAATATTATGATTGCCGATAGATCCAGGCGGGGAAGGGGGGGAGGGAGAGGGTCTGTTTGGTTAAGGTCAGATCGAGTTCGGTTGGAGCCTCGAGAGGAAGATCAGCGTTGGATGGGACATATGTTTGATTCCCGCTGTCGAGGAGGAGGGTCCACCGCCCTTGGGGTCGGTGAAGGGTTAGTGTGGTGGGTTTCTCGTTGAAACCAAGGATAAGCATCATAGCGTCCATGTTCGGGTTTCTGCGATATACCGTTAAAACGGTTTTTGTACTGTTGACCCACACGCGCAGGTGATGCCCTTTAACGCCGGTTCCCAAAGATGGATGGAGTTTGCGTAAAGCGATTAATTGTTTAACCCAGGCGGCCATACGGTGTTGGACGTCATCGCGTTCTTCAAATGGTGTGAGGTGTGAGGCGTCATAGGTACTGATGGCATAGGGGTCGGGGATTTTTTTCCATCCAAATTGTTTAAATTCGGCTAATCGTCCCTTTCGCACGGCTTCCACCAATTTGTGATCGCCATGATCGATGAAATATTGAAATGGGGCTCGTTCACTGTATTCTTCTCCCATAAAAAGCAATGGAAGAAATGGGGAAAGCAGTATGGCGGCGCTCACCACCTGCTGTGCTGGGTAGGGGATGAGCGTGGAGAGTCGGTCTCCTTGCGCGCGATTGCCAATTTGATCGTGGTTTTGTGCATAGACCACAAATGATGAGGGAGGAAGATGGGCAGCCGAGTTTCCGTGACGGCGCTGTCGGTGCTGGGAATATTGTCCGGTTAGAACGAAATGTTTGCGTAAAGCCGTGGCAACATGATCCAACGTACCAAAGTCTTGGTAGTATCCTTGCCGTTCATCCGTGACCAGGCTGTGCAGGGCATGGTGCATGTCGTCGTTCCATTGGCAATCCAGGCCATAACCACCTTTAGAGCTTGGGGTGATCACCTTGACATTGTTGAGATCACTTTCGGCGATAACCCAAACCGCTCGGTCTTCCCGCGTACCTTCGGCATGGACGGCCTCCCCAAGATCTTTCAAAATATGCGTCACGCTGAAATCATAGATGCCATGAATGGCATCTAGCCGTAGTGCATCAATGTGGTAATCTCGAATCCAATAGGTGGCGTTCGCAATAACGAGATTCCGGACGGGATCGCTATGGGGTCCGTCAAAATTGATCGCGTTTCCCCAAGGCGTGTGGTAGTGGTCGGTAAAAACGGGGCCAAAGTCTCCCCAATAATTACCTTCTGGGCCGAGGTGGTTGTAAACCACATCGAGAATGATGGCCAGGCCTGAGGCATGGCAGGCATCGACTAGGTGGTGAAGACCGGTCGGACCACCATATGTATTTTGTGGGGCAAAGAGATACGTCCCATCATAGCCCCAGTTTCTGGCTCCAGGAAACTGTGCGATAGGCATGAGTTCGATGGCGGTGATTCCCACCTCGTCTCGTAAGTAAGGCAAAAAAGGGATGATGGCTTCAAAGGTGCCAGCTTTTGTGAATGTGCCAGGGTGGATTTCGTAGATAATATAGTCATGCAACGGCAAACCCTTCCAGGGATGGTCCGTCCATACAAACGACAAGGGGTCGACGACTTCTGAAGGGCCATGCACCCCTTCGGGTTGAAAGCGTGAGGCAGGATCCGGGCGTTTCAATTTGTCGTGTAGCACAAATTGATAATACGTCCCTGTGGAGATATTCGAGACCGTGGTTTCCCAATATCCAAATGGGTGCGGCTGCATGGGGATGATAGCGGGTTGGGAGTCAAGAATTTCCACCGAGAGCGTTTTCACCCATGGGGCCCATGCCCGAAAGGTGACTTGGGATGGTCCGGTGACCAGGGCGCCAACGGGGATATCTCCCCTAGCTGGGAGCATGGGTTTGGCAGTGCGGCGTGGCATGTGTGAAAAGGGGGATATTTCGTCGGAGAGCAAGAGAGTTTGGTGTGTTGTACATAATATTTTACCATTATTAGGCTCTGCGTCACTATAGTTTGGTGGGTTTTGGGGATCCTAGGAGTTCTTATATTTAACTGACCGGGGTGCGACCTGTTACTCAATTAAGGCAGGGTTGCATCACAGAAGATGTTGGAATGAAGAGATTCCCCGTGCTGATGCTTGGTTATGAGAGGTGATCATCTATGAGACGACGACCGGGACGCCCCTATCCTTTAGGAGCGACATGGGATGGCGAAGGGGTTAATTTCGCTCTTTTTTCCGAAAATGCGACGGCCGTGGATCTCTGCCTGTTTGATTCGGCGTCCCAGGATCGTGAAGGGATTCAGATTCGTATCGAGGAATGTACGGATCTGGTGTGGCATGTGTATCTGCCAGAAGTTCGGCCTGGCCAACTCTATGGCTACCGCGTTCATGGGCCCTATGATCCTCCCGCTGGCCATCGCTTTAATCCTTCCAAACTACTCATTGATCCGTATGCGAAGGCATTGACAGGAATTGTGAAATGGTCTGATGCCATGTTCGGGTATCGAGTGGGACATGCCGGTGAAGATCTGTCATTAGATCAACGAAATAACGCGGGCAATGTCCCCAAATGTGTGGTGGTGGATCAGGCCTTTTCTTGGAGTAATGACCGCTTACTGCAAATTCCCTGGTCTCAGACGGTCATTTATGAGGTGCATGTGAAAGGATTTACAATGTGCCATCCGGATGTGCCCGCCCATCTTCGGGGAACGTACGCGGGTCTGGTTTCCCCGCCGATCATTGAATATCTGCAACAGTTGGGGGTGACGGCGATTGAACTCCTTCCGGTCCATCATTTTATCAATGATAAATTTCTCATTGACAAAGGACTCACAAATTATTGGGGGTACAATTCTATTGGCTACTTCGCTCCCGATATTCGGTACTCCGCATTTCCTGGTCGTGGGGAAAAGGTGTATGAATTTAAATCCATGGTCAAGAAATTACATTCTGCTGGAATCGAAGTCATTTTGGATGTGGTATACAACCATACGGGTGAGGGCAATCATCTGGGCCCCACCCTGTCTTTTCGCGGAATTGATAATGCGGCCTATTACCGACTGTCTCCGGAAAATCCTCGTTATTATATAGACTATACGGGTTGTGGGAACACGTTGAATGTCCGGCATCCTCGGGCGTTGCAATTAATTATGGATAGTTTGCGGTACTGGGTTTGCGACATGCATGTGGATGGCTTTCGATTTGATCTGGCATCCACTCTGGCTCGAGAATTACATGACGTGGATCGGCTGAGTGCCTTTTTCGATATCATTCATCAAGATCCCATTCTGTCTCAGGTGAAACTCATTGCGGAACCGTGGGATCTTGGAGAAGGCGGCTATCAGGTGGGAAATTTTCCTCCCGGATGGGCAGAGTGGAATGGCCAATACCGAGACGTCCTCCGTCGCTATTGGAAAGGAGATGGAGGGGTTCTTGGCGATCTGGCCTATCGGCTTTCTGGTAGTAGCGATCTCTATGGGGTGAGCGGGCGTCAACCCTATGCGAGTATAAATTTTGTGACGTCGCATGATGGGTTCACCTTGAACGATCTCGTGTCCTATGACCAGAAGCACAACAGGGAAAATTTGGAAGAGGATCGTGATGGGACGGACGACAACCATAGTTGGAATTGTGGAGTTGAAGGACCCACGGATGACCCGGTGATTCAAGGATTACGTGAACGCCAACGGCGAAATTTTTTCGCCACCTTGTTGTTATCGCAGGGTGTTCCGATGATTTGTGGCGGAGATGAAATTGGTCGAACTCAATTAGGGAATAATAATGGATATTGTCAGGATAACGAGTTGAGTTGGTTTGATTGGAACTTAAGCAAATCTCAGTTAGAACTCTTGAAATTTGTGAAGGAGCTGATTGTCATAAAAAAAAGTCATCCCGTTTTTCATCGGCGGCGGTTCTTTCAGGGCAAACCAGTCAAGGGTTCCGAGGTGAAAGATATTGCGTGGTTCGGGACTGATGGCAAAGAAATGACTGCTGAGGATTGGGAGAAAGGGTTTTCCACCTTAGGCGTTCGTCTGGCTGGAGATGCCATCGAAGAATTAGATGTGTTGGGCAATCCTATCGCTGATCATTCCTTCTTCATGCTGCTGAATGCGTACCATGAGATGGTCCCCTTTACGGTGCCGGCTCACAAAAAAGGGGTGAGTTGGGAATTGATGTTCGATACGGCAAACCTCGACCTGAAAAAGAGGCCGAAAACCTTGCGCGGGGGGAAAGTGTATGAATTACAAGGACGGGCCATGGCCCTCATGCGCTTGCGGCATCCCAAACACGGGAGCAAAAATTCCAACGAACCTTCGTCCTGAAAAAACAGTCTTTCAAGTAGTTCCTTCAACAAAAAAAATCTACCCACTCCATAATAGAGGTCAGACTCGAAATAAATAATTCGAGTCTGACCCCTGTATCCTAATACCGGCCGGTCTTCTATCCCTATTCTATTTGATATTCAATCTTTAATAATGAGATATTTTGTTCGCACGGTGGGGGATGCCGTGACAGTGGCGGTGGTTCAAAGATATATTCGCTACCATCGGCATGAAGAACGGGAGGGGACGCAACTGAAGTTGTTTGAAGTTTCTTTGAAAGCCCCGCCCTTTGGGCGGGGCTTTGACTCTTGAAATGGTAGGAGAACGATGAAAAAGGTGATTACCATTGCGCTGGGGGTTCTGTTGGGTATTCTTTTTATCAGCGCAGGTGGCGCAAAGTTGCTGGGACAGGCCGCACAGGTCGAACATTTTGCGCAATGGGGTTATCCGCTGTGGTTTTTATACCTGACAGGAATTATTGAGGTTGGAGGGGGCATTTGTTTGTTTATTCCGAAAGCGCAGTTTTACGGGATTTGGGTGCTCAGTGTCACAATGGTTGGAGCCTTTTTTACCCACCTCCGGGCTGGCGAGTTTGGTGCGCTTCCCGTACCGTTGGTGCTACTATGTCTTCTCCTCAGTTTGGCCTGGCTGCGGTATTCTCCGAAAAAGAGCCCCTCTTCAATGGGTCCTTCTGAATAACCATAGAGCCAAGGAAAAAGGGATACCTATGGATGATCGCAATGTTCACACCGCATAAAGAGACTATTACCACGAGGAATTTTTTTTGCTTACTGCCTCTGGGGATAGGTCTCATCTAGGGGTACGGGGTATGGAAAAGGATCCCAAAGCTCTAAGCATTAGCTCAATCCTCAAGGCAAAGACAGAGCTGGAAGAGGCGCTGTTGCAAATTGAACAGTTGCCGGCATTCGATACGGATACCATCAGTTTCGCCGCCCATGCTTTAAATAATTATCTCACCGTGAGTTTTGTAACGGTCGACCTCTTACGCACAACGTTGAAAGATCATCCGGACCTCCAAATTCATACCTGGCTGGAGGCATTGCAACACGTGAGTAAATTGATGACGCATACGGTCAGTCAATTGGTGAACACGTCGGCACCAGGAAAGTTCCAATTAAAAATCGAAAAGGTGAACTTCCCCCTCTTTGTACAAAGGGGGTGTGATTACTATCAACGTATTGCCGAACGGAAGCAGATCCTGATTACCTTCGAGGGAGAGGGGGAAATGTCCCCTGTTAGGGCAGATCGCGTGGCGGTGGGTGCGGTATTGGACAATCTCCTGTCTAATGCCGTGAAGTACTCCAAACCTGGAGGGAAGATTCAGGTTTTCGTCCGAGAGGAGTCAGGTCAGGGGATTTGTGATGTACAAGATGAAGGGCCGGGGCTGAGCGACGATGATCAAGCTAAATTGTTCCAAAAGGGTGTTCGTCTCAGTGCGGTTCCAACGGGGGGGGAAACATCGACAGGCTATGGGCTGGCGGTGGCCAAGGGGCTCATTGATGAGTTGGGTGGCAAGATTTCGTGCCAGAGCGAATTAGGTCGTGGATCCTGTTTCTCCATTTACTTGCCACTTTATAGGGAAGAGCTTCAGGAAAAAGAAGAGCTTCAGGGTTCAGTACAGGAATAGCGTAGTAGCAGTCTGGATCATCATGAAGATTTTCATGAGGGCCTTGTCTTTCATCCACGCTTCTTAAAACACCATTGCAGCGATTGCTGAGTAGTTGATCGATGCCCCCCTGTCTTTGAAGGTGCTGTTCTCGTGTTTTCTCACCCCTATGATTCCTACTTAACCATGGAACTTGGGTATACACATGTATGAGATGTGTCTGTTTATAAGCAGGAAGAGAGAGGAATGCGAATGAAACAGATTCTGTTCGTGGGGGCTGGGTCCGTTGGGGGTTATTTTGGGGCGCATCTTGCGCGAACCCATCCGCATGTGGCGTTTCTCCTCCGGCCAAGAACACAGGCCGCAGTAACGAAAAACGGGCTCATGATTCGTAGTGCGATTGGGGAGAGTTTTACTGTGCATCCGGTTTCGGCGTCCGATCCTCAGCAATTGCCGAAGCCGGATTTGATTGTTCTGGGCGTGAAAGCCTATGACCTCGAAGAGACCATGGCCCAGATTGAGTCGATATTGAAACCGGATACGACTATTCTTACCTTACAGAATGGAGTGACCATTGAGGACACCCTCATGGCGCAGTTTGGCCGAGAACGGATCGTTGGTGGGGTGGCCTTTATCTATTCTAAGATTGTGGAGCCCGGTGTCATCGGCCATTACAAAAAAGGGACGCTGACCATTGGCGAACCCATGGGAATGGAAAGCGCACGGGTTCAACAAATAGCCTCCCTATTTACTGGCGCAGGGATCCCCTGTGTTATCAGTAAGGATATCCGCCGTGCAAAGTGGGAAAAAATGTGCTGGAATTGTGTCTTTAATCCCCTCACGGTGGTGCTCAATGATCGGGTGGCCAAGGCGTTGGATCATCAGGCATTACAATCGGTCATCACCACTATCGTGCGGGAAGTCTCTGCGGTAGCAATGGGCCATCGTGTTCCGTTAGATGAAGATATGCCAGAGAACGTTGTGAAGTGGTCTCAGGCGCTAAAAGATATTCATACCTCGATGTATGATGATTGGAAGGCAGGGCGGCCTACAGAAATCCATGACTTGAATGGCTACATCAGCCAAGAGGGGAGGAAGTTGGGAGTGCCGACTCCCATGAATGATATGCTGACCGCGTTGGTCACCAGCCTAACTACCGTGGAATCGCTTACCGAACCAGCACTATTAGTCGAGGGGGAGGTAAGTCAACCACTGCAGTTTACGCGAGCTACAATGGCGAAGATGTCTGGGGATTACCAAATTCCGGATGTGGGAGCAGTCATGTCTGGCATGACAGGGCGCGGAGTTAAAGTTAAAGCGATACTTGATAGTATGACGCTCAATATTGGTGTCGATCATGCGATCTTTGAGTCGCAAGATGGGAAATATTCGGCGTGTCTCACACTAAAGCAAGCGGAAGATTTTGGGATTCTTTTGTATGAAAAGGATGGTGAGCCTTTTCCCGTAGAGCGAGGGGGCCCCTTTCGGTTGGTAGCCCCTGGACTGGGTGATCTTTGTGCCAATGTCAAGCAGGTAGGGCGAGTTATGATTTCCAAAGGTGTGGCGCCGGATACGCGACCACCGGAAGCCTGTGCCGAGGAAGCCTAATTTGGTTGAGCAGGAAGTTTGTTTGTATTTCTCCATTTATTTCCATGGAATGTTGAAAAAGTCCGCCAGCGGCATTCTCGTTGCTCGGAGGACTCACAACGGAAGCGCCCTTCGGGAAGCCGCTCCCATGCCTCGTACTCCTCGCTGCCTGCGGCCTTGTCTGTGGAAAGGCGTGTCTTGGCACGGCTGGGTTGGGAGGCTGAGACCGCGATGCTTTTTAAACCTTCCCGATTCCTTGAGATGTTTTGGCTTATTGGTCAGGCATAGCTGATATTGGGAAATTTTTGAATTATTCAACAGCCCCTTCCAGGGCACCTAGGCTTTGCCTTGTGGCATAGATCCCCTGTCTTGTGTCTTGATTTCCTCACAAATTTTGCTGAGTTCAAGTGAGTATCATCCTGTTTTCTCAGGTCTTTTTGCCCTGGCTTTAAGATTGCAACTCAGTATGAGGGGCCGTAAAATGTCCCCTTCTTAATTACCTGATTTATTTTGAAAGGATATGGTCGTATGTTAGAGCGAACGTTAGCAATTGTGAAGCCCGATGCGGTGGCCAAGCATGTTATTGGAGATATTGTCCGCCGCTATGAAGAGGCAGGCTTACTTCCCATTGCCATGCGGATGCTGCATTTATCGAAAGCTTCCGCGGAAGGATTCTATGCGGTGCATCGGGAACGCCCATTTTTTAACGATTTGACTACCTATATGTGTTCTGGACCCGTGGTCGTTGTGGTTTTAGAAGGGAAGGATGCGGTGAAAACTAATCGCGACTTGATGGGGGCAACTGATCCGAAGCAAGCTGCCCCTGGAACTATTCGGGCCCTGTATGGGGCCTCGATTGAAGCCAATGCTGTGCATGGGTCGGATTCTCCTGAAAATGCGCAAATTGAAATCCGGTACTTTTTCCCCGAATCGGAACTACGATAGGGGATTTGATCAAGGGTTACATGTGTATGGGGTCTAGCAAGTTTTGGACGTTTCTCAAGGTAGGAAGCCTATTAGGTCTCTGCCTGGGGGCGGTAGTGGGCTGTGGAGGGGCACGTCCTCATCCGGGGCCGCCCGTCATCAGTGCCATTCCTCTACCCACAATGAAGACGGCTCCAGATCCAATCGAGAAGCGAATCACGCCTCAGAAGGCTCTGACTATTCGCCGAATTCATGAGCACTTATTCAAAGAGTCACAAGACCATTTTGAAGGGGGTGAATTTCCTCAAGCCATAAGCAGTTTAACGCGATTGTTGGCGTTAAATCCTGAGGGGCCAATAGAACGTGACGGGCAGTGGTTACTCGCACAATCCTACCATCAGATAGGGGAGTGGGAATCCTCCGTGGATCTCTATCGCACGTTGGCGTCTGCTCCAAAAGGTAACCCGTACCAACGTGAGGCGATGTTAAAGTTTAAAGAAATTCAAGGGTTACTTGAACAATCGAATCTGCCGCCACAGGATACCCAAGCCATTCGGTTAACCCTAGAACAATTACCCAACACCAGTGGATTCGACCATGGGATTCAAAAGATGAAGCAAGATGGCGTGACGACCTTGCTGATTGATTTAGGATGTAAGGGCGCAGCGGTTCAAACGGATAGACCCCAGAGAGGCGGTTCCCCTCAGGACCTTCCCAGTCTCCATGCGTTATTGCATTCGTATGCCAGTCGAAGTCATCGGCAACACGTATTGATGTATGTGGGCGTGAATCTTCGTTGTGTGGGGAATTGGCATATCTTGCGAGGGTCGGAATGGCACGATCGATCCTATAATGTGGCCACACACGTCGTAGAGGCCAACATGTTTTTTGATGTCTTTCATCCAGACTATCAAGAATTTCTTGAGGGATTTTTAGCCCAGCTTTCCGAAGATGGAGTGGATGGCATCGTGTTTTTGGATGATCATCCTCTTGGGGTTGTTGATGGCGTGTCTCTCAAAGGGTTGCAGCGATTCGAGAAAGGATTGGGCGTGGCCTTCCAACCTTCTCGCGTCTTTCGCCAAGATTTTGATCCGTTGCAAGCCTCTAAGCATTCCCAGAAATCGACTTCGACGGAAACCCGTTCTCACGAGGATGCGGTGTTCTGGCAATGGGCAGGGTGGAAGGCGCGTGAGCGTCTGAATATTCTTGAGGAATTGATGAAAAATCTTCGCAAACGGTATCCGACGGTACAATTCGGGTTGGAACTGCATCCCCATGGGTTTACGGATCCAGTACGGGCGTTGGTGGATTATGGTGAGGATGCTATGGAGGCGGCCCGGCGGCCCTTTTCCTTCTTTTTCGTGAGGCCAGAACTTGATCGGAAATCGGCTTTTGATCAACAGGCTGTCATTGATAAGTTGCGTCGCATCTCCACAAAAGCTGTACTCACCCGATTGCTTCCTGTTGTCGACAATCCTCGTCGGGTCTGGGTGAGTATGCCTGCGGAGGGTGGCAAACGAATCGTTCCTCAAACGACTACCAGGGGGCCTTCCCTTCTTCAGGGTTTTCCTTCTGGAATTGGTGTGGTCCACGATCTCCGTAGCTTTTCTTGAGCCAGAATATTTCACGTACCGTTTAGAAACAAAAGGGGGTAGGGATGGAGCCTCAGGATTTGCGTTATCACAAAGAGCATGAATGGATTCGAGTTGAGGGGAACCAGGCGACATTGGGGATCAGTCACTTTGCCCAGGATGCCTTGGGGGATGTCGTATTTATTGATCTCCCGAAATTGGGTGCCAGTCTTTCTGCGGAGGCTGAACTGGGAGAAGTCGAATCCACCAAAGCCACCTCCACCATTTATTCGCCGGTGACTGGAACGGTTCTGAAAATTAATGAGGAACTCCAAGACCATCCCGAGTTATTAAATCAGGATCCCTATGGCCGTGGGTGGATGGTCGTGTTGGAGTTGGCCAATCCCAGTGAAGTCGATGGATTAATGACCGCGGAACAATACGAAGCCTTTTTGACCTCCCAGGAATAATGGCTCCTTCCCGACGAATCATCATTATTGGTGCGGGCCCTGGCGGCTATGTGGCGGCTATTCGTGCGGCTCAATTAGGCGCCCAAGTCACCATTGTTGAAGAACAGGCAGTTGGGGGAGTGTGTTTGAATTGGGGCTGTATCCCCAGTAAAACCCTGTTAGGCCTCATTGAACTGGGTGAGCGTACTCGGCATGCGCAAGCGTTCGGGTTACGGTTTGATGGTGACATTGGGTATGACCTGGCACGCATGATTGCCCGAAAGAACGCGGTCGTGCAGTCCTTAGTCAAAGGGATTGTCACGTTACTGAAGCAGTGGAAGGTTACCCATATAGAAGGGCGCGGGGAACTGGTCAGTGATCGCCAGGTGCGCGTGACTCAGCAGGATAGTACGATCACCCTGTTAGATGCCGAAGCCATTGTGCTGGCTACCGGCTCTTCCTGGCCTCAGATACCCCAGTTTCCTATTGATGGGGAACGTGTGCTGACCAGCAAAGAGGCGTTGGACCTTTCGGAGATTCCTCGCAGTTTGGTGATCGTTGGGGGTGGGGTGGAAGGGTGTGAATTTGCGTGTTTATTTAGTGGGCTGGGGACACAGGTCATGTTGGTGGAAATGATGCCAACGGTGCTTCCCACGGAAGATGAAGATACGGTGACCATTCTCACGCGAGAGTTCAAGAAGCGAAAAGTACAGCTTTACGTGAATACGCAAATCAAACATTGGGAGTCTACGGCTGACGGGATGAAGGCGACACTCAGTACGGGTGAAGAACTTGCGGCGGAAAAGATGTTGATTGCTGTTGGACGACGAATGAATTCTCGTGGGTTAGGGTTAGAGACCGTTGGTGTGAAGACGGGGGTTCAGGAAGAAATTCTCGTGGACGAACACCTGCAAACCTCTATTTCGGGTGTCTATGCCATTGGTGATGTGACGGGAAAATCGATGCTCGCGCATGTGGCTTCCGCACAAGGAAAGGTGGCGGTGGCCAATGCGATGGGGAAACCGGAGGCGATCAATTATGATGTCATTCCTGCAGGGATTTTTACACTCCCAGAAATTGGGCGAGTCGGTCTGACCGAACGTCAAACCAAGGAGCGAGGGCTTTCCATTAGTATTGGGCGTTTCCGATATGCAGGTATCGGAAAAGCCCAGGCTGTGGGGGAAACGGTGGGCCAATATAAAGTGATTGCCGAGGAACAATCCAAGAAGTTGTTGGGCGTACATATTATAGGGGCTCATTCTGCGGATCTTATCCACGAAGCGGCTCTGGCGATGCAGGGTGGGTTAACCGTAATGGATCTCGCAAACATGATTCATGCACATCCGACTTTTTCTGAGGGCATGATGGAGGCCGCCGAGGATGTAGAAGGCCTAGCCATTCATCAGGTGCGAAAACGCGGCTAAATTAATGCTAAACGTGATGGTCTAAAAGTAAATGGAAGTCGAGAGAGAAAATGATACGACCTCGTGCGGTAGGAAATCCTGGATGGTGCCGATTCAGGAATGGTCATGGGGCGCTTCGCTGTTAATCAAAATCGGATTCTCGGGAATTGGTGTTCTGTTCGTGTTGTGGGTGGGTTGGCCGCAACCCCCAAACACACCCGTTGCGGGTTCTTCTGAAGAAAATCTTCTTGTTGTTTCTTCAACCTTCGTACCTCCTCCAGTAGCTCAGGTTCGTGGGGCCCCCGTGGCAGTTCCACCAGTTTTTTGGGGAGATTCGGTGAGGGGGAAAAATCATCAGCAGGACCATGCGACCTCATCGGTTGTCTCGTTAGTGGATATCAATGTGGGGACTCGACGTGATTTGGAAGGCCTTCCAGGAATTGGACCGGTGTTGGCAGAACGAATTATGACATATCGTGAGGCGCATGGAACGTTTCAGCATATGGAGGATTTAGTCCGTGTTCGGGGCATCGGGCCTAAACGGCTTCAGCAACTTCGGTCATTTGTCAAACTAGGAATGTAGGCTCAAGGGATTGGCAGTTAATTTAAAAAAACGTTGAACGCGAAAGTGTAAAAGATGGGGACTCAAGACATCAATCAACAATTGGATCTCATCCTTCGAGGAACGGTGGAAGTGATCCGAGTAGACGAACTGAAAGCCAAGCTGGCGGAATCACTGAAAGAAGGACGCCCACTCACTATCAAAGCAGGGTTCGATCCTACCGCGCCGGACTTACATTTGGGCCATACGGTGTTGATTCAGAAGTTGAAGCATTTTCAGGATTTGGGACATCAGGTCATTTTTCTCATCGGCGATTTTACCGGCATGATCGGTGATCCGACTGGTGTGTCAGAGACGCGGGTGGCGTTAACCAAAGAACAGGTGCTGGAGAATGCCAAAACCTATGAACGGCAAATTTTTAAATTGTTGGACCCACAGAAAACGCGTATTGAATTTAATAGTGGGTGGATGAACGAGATGTCCGCGGAGAAGATAGTGGAGTTGTGTTCCCATTATAGTGTGGCGCGGATGTTGGAACGGGACGACTTTTCTAAACGGTATCGGGATCAAAAACCGATTAGTGTGCATGAATTTCTGTATCCATTAGTGCAAGGGTATGACTCGGTCCTCTTACACGCGGATGTGGAGTTGGGTGGGACTGATCAGAAATTTAATTTGTTGGTTGGGCGGGACTTGCAGCGAGATTATGGGCAAAAGCCCCAGGTGGTCTTGACCATGCCTCTTTTGGAAGGGACTGATGGGGTTCGTAAAATGAGCAAGAGTTTTGGGAACGTTATTGCGTTGGAGGATCGCCCGGCTGATATGTTCGGGAAATTGATGTCTATCAGTGATGATCTCATGATGCGGTATTATGAACTGCTGACAGTTGCGAATCTAGAAGATGTAAAGCGCCAACATCCCATGGAGGCCAAAAAAGCGTTGGCAGAACAGTTGGTGGCACAATATCATGGCAGCGAAGGGGCGCAAGAGGGGAAAGACGACTTTCACCAGCGTTTTCAAAAACGAGATTTCCCTGATGAGCCGGATGCCCATGTCAAGCTCAAGCTCACGGATTTTGCCAATCCGCAAGACTGTACCATGCCGATTGTTGATGCCTTAATGCGGACAGGCCTTGTGCCTAGCAAAACAGAGGCTCGTCGGCTGGTGTCGCAAAGTGCCATTCAGGTGGATGGGGAAAAATTTACGGATCCAAATGGAGTCATGAACTTTGAACCCGGTCGTCGGTATCCTATGAAAATTGGCAAACGCAAATTTGCCATGATCGAACTGACTGAGGAGTAAAAAAGGAACGAGTTGTGTTATTTGTCTGGTCCTTGACTAACGTTTGTCTCATACCTAGAATGCCAATCCTGACCTGATGAGCGGGCGTAGCTCAGGGGTAGAGTCCTTGCTTCCCAAGCAAGTTGTCGTGGGTTCAAATCCCATCGCCCGCTCCAATTTTTTCAACTACTTACACATCGTTCCCATCCTTCCGGCATCCCCGTGTTCCGGTTTATGTCCCGGTTCCATTTAGAAATCGTCGCAGCAACCCTCGGTCCACCCCCGTCCTTTCCGTGCCATCCCTTACGCTCATTTTTTGATGTGTGATTGACTAAGTTCTCGCTCCAACAACGCCCGAATGTAGGCGGAGGCCGTGTAGCCTTGAGAGCGCAAGGCATCCAGTTTAGCTTTCAACTCCGTTGGGAGTTGAATCAGCACACGTGCCATCTTCATACGACTCACCTCCTTTTAAGCCCGTGATTGTCACGCTCATAACTATAATATAATAGTAAACTAAGTTAACTGATATTTGGCGCTATTGGCAAAACCTCCTACCGTCCTGGTCAGGGCACGCCAATCAGCTGAAGATAAAGGGGCCTGGAACTTTCGAGAGATCCCCCGTGGGCTGATGCAACGGGTGAAAATGGCCGCGGCGTACGAAGGGAAGACCGTCAAGCAGTGGTTGATGGATTTAGCCAGGGTGCGGCTAGCGGAGATGGAGAAGCGGGGAATCTTGCCCAAGGGAAAGGTGCGAAGAATTTATTAGCCCCGTATGGTCAAAAAACTCTTCCAGCCTTGCGATATCGGAAGAGCCTAAAGAGCTAACCCTCACCGACTGATTACAAGCCTCTCTCGACAAAAGCCTGACTCCGCACGGGGGTGGGCGTTGTTATTGGCAACCTATTATCACCCTTCTGTGGTCTTTGACCAAGCCACAGCGGGGAGATGCAGCAAACGAGGAAGCCAAGGCCGAGGGCGCAAGGGGATGAACATTCACTCGAACATCGAACCTGAATCCCCACTATGGTAATATCAACGTAACGAACATTGAATGCTGGACAGACCATTCACCCGGCTATCACCCCTTGATTGGTTAGGGATCAGGTTACCCACTCCACCCGGAGCCCAATTTGGCTTACGTGGACAATACCCCCGGACCCCCATGCAAGAACTACGTAACTATTTGGCATCACTCCCGACCGGACCAATTGCCGCTCCTTCCCATCTGAAAAGGCTTCTTGCGTCTTGCTGGAATG
>JAZFZJ010000042.1:0-8346 GCA_036443915.1 Nitrospirales bacterium | reverse complement strand
CTATAGTGTTTTAACTATCAAATACGCCGTTCACCCTCACCCCAACCCTCTCCCTCAAGGGCGAGGGATTTCCGAAATGTCTTAGTTGAAAGTTAAAATACTCTACATGCAGAGGGCTGACCATAGGAGCAGCCTAGCACCGGCGGGTAAAACTCTCAACAAAAGACTTAAACCGTAATCGTTCGGCGAAGGGCCAATGAGGTTTGACAATGTAAAGGGGACGCTACCCTTTTAAATCCGACTCTCCAGCCAACCACGGCCTTCACTGAATTTTAATGGATTGAGGGGGTGTTGGAGGAGTTGGTGGTGTCGGGAGTGTTGTGTCGACAATACTTGTCGAAGGGCGGGGAGATTGAATATCAAAATTTCTCGGTATGGCGGGCAAGGCGGTATCTTTTAAGGTTTGAGCCAGACAGATCTGCAGTTGCGCAATTGATTGCACCGTGAGGGAGCTTGGACCGTTCGCATAGTCCGTGGCCAATTTTCGGCAAAGGGCACCTTCCACCGCTTTTTTGACTTCGAGCAGATTGGCCACGGCCAATCCCGAGAAGACCACCAACCCAAGTACTGTTCCAAATAACACCGCTTTCATTCTCATGCTCCGTGTTGCCGGTGAGAGGCCAAAAGCTGAGAAAATCGCCTTACAATTTCCATCCCACACAGTTCCCTTCCATTGAACATCTTCGTGTATTTTCCTATTTTTTACCTCTCTTATTGGCTTCCCCGAGGCGAGAGAACTTCTTGAAGGTAGGATTCACAGCTGGATCAGCACATCCACCAGGTAATGAAGCAGGAATTCGTTTTTTGTTTAAATTGTTAGGAGGTCTAGGCCACTGCCTCTTTCTTGTGTTCCTCGACAACACGATTAACCAATTCCTTGGGCACTTCTTCGTACCCGAGAAATTCCATCCTATAACTCCCCTTTCCTGCGGTCAGCGATGTTAACGTCGTGGCATAGGTTAACAATTCTGCGAGGGGTACGTGTGCTTTGACAATTTCATTATGTCCCTTGACGGCCATGCCCTGAATGCGCCCTCGTCGTGAATTGAGATCGCCAATCACGGTCCCGACGAGGTCATCAGGAACCGTTATGTCGACGGCCATGATGGGTTCCAAGAGGATGGGTTGAGCTACTTCCATGGCCTTTTTTAATCCCATAGACGCGGCCACTTTGAAGGCCATTTCCGAGGAATCCACCGGATGGTGAGACCCATCGTACACGGTCACGCGAATGTCGACAATGGGAAACCCAGCCAGAAACCCCAGTTGCATCGCCTCGACGACACCTTTTTCTACAGCCGGAATAAAGTTTCGTGGAATCACGCCTCCCACGATTTTATTTTTAAATTCAAAGCCCCCTCCACGAGACAACGGCTCAATTTGCAACCAGCAATCGCCAAATTGCCCATGTCCCCCTGTTTGTTTTTTATATTTTCCCTGGGCCTGCGCCGTGCGATGAATCGTTTCCTTGTAAGAAACTTTGGGGATATGCAAATTGACTTCAACCCCATATTTTCGTCGTAATTTTTCCAATGTTGCATCGATGTGGCTTTGCCCTACCCCACTGAGCAACATTTCTTTCGTCTCTTCGTTCCGGAGAAACTCCAAGGAGGGATCTTCTTCCACCAATTTATGGAGACCCAAGCTGACCTTGTCGATTTCGTTTTTGCTCTTTAATTCCAAGGCATAGGACATGACGGGTTTGGTAATGGTGAAGCCTGGATAGACAATGTGATTTTTGTCATCGCAAATGGTGTCGCCGGTTTGTGTATCTTTTAATTTGGCAATGGCCGCAATATCTCCAGCACGAATTTCATCGATCTGTTGATGTTTTTTCCCTATTGAAAGGAAGAGATGCCCCCCCTTTTCTTTTGTCTGACGTGAGGCATTATAAAATGCCGAATCCGCTTGGAGTGTTCCTGACAGGACGCGCACAAATGTGAGGCGTCCCATGAAGGGATCAATGGTGGTTTTAAAGGCAAAACCAGAGAAAGGGGCTTGAGGATCAGATGGTCGCTGGCATTCTTCCTGGGTCTGCGGGTGGGTGCCCACTAAGGGGTGGAGACTGGCCCGGTCAGCTGGAGAAGGTAGGAACCGCAAGATAGCCTCTAACAAGGTTCCCGTGCCGATATTACTTGTGGCTGCCCCGCATAGGACAGGCAGGAATTTGCGTTCCAGCGTCCCCATCGTCAATCCATCCACCAATTCTTCATCTGAAAGTTCACCTTCGGTAAGATATTTCTCAACTAACTGATCAGTGGTTTCGGCAACTAACTCCATCGTGCAGCGGCGATACTCACTCGCTTGGGCTTGGTGATCGGCTGGAATTTCTTCCTGTTGTGTTTTTGTGGGCTTTTCCCCTGGCTTAATGAGATTTTGGGAAAGGAGGTCGATGACCCCCGTCAATTGGCCGTCTTCGAAGGCTGGGATGGTGAGCGGAACACCTTTGCATTCCAAGGTTTTCTCGCAATCCGCCAAAATGGCCTTAAAGTCGGCCCGTTCCTTATCCATTTCATTGATAAAGATAAGGCAGGGCAATTCATATTCTTGAATAGCTTCCCAGACTCGTTCGATCTCTGACCGAAGACCAGTGCTTGCCCCCAACACAAGAACAACGCCATCCACGGCTCGGAGGGACGATTGGACTTCAAAGGCATAATCCAGGATCCCCGGGGTATCCAGAATATTGATCCGTGCCCCCTCCCATTCCAACTGAATGACTGCGGAGCTAATAGAATGATGACGGTGAACTTCTTCCGGTTCGAAATCGGCTACGGTATTCCCCTGAGTAATATTTCCCATGGTTGGAATAATTCCTGTGGAAAAGCCAAGGGCTTCAGAAAGACTGGTCTTTCCCACTCCTGGATAGGAGGCCAAGACCACATTTCGAATGGTGCGGGGAACGCCGTTTTTCATAGGATCCTCCTCTTAGATTTGGTTTGAATTCTAGGGAGCAGGTGCCGGAGTGTCAATGTAAAAGTGCTCGTATCGTGTCAGCAAGGCCTACGGAATAGGAGGTTAGCTGTCATTTGCTCGACGGAGTCAAGGACAAAAGGATATGCCTTGCGGAGAAGGCTCTTAGCCATTTGAAAAAAAATCCTCGTAATTCCAAAGTTTTACTCCAAAAAATCTACATAGTGTTAGGGATATATGACAATGGCATTGAGGTTGCTCTATTCCCTCCAGGAATGAGATGAAAGGAAGCTTTGCATGATCTGAATTGACTTTCAGATTTGATTCTCCTCCCTAAAGATTTCCTTTTTTCTCAAAAAAAATAGTACTCCCTGGCAAGAAAAAATTACAGGGTTCTTGGAACAAAAGGGAAATTTTTGATAAAAAAATTAGGTAAAAATAACTAGCTATATTACTGGAGGAACAATGAACATCTTGGCTCCTAACTCAGTAACCCAAACCGTAAAAAAGGCAGATACACCTCTAAAAGACCAATCATCCTCCCTGGGCCTCAGAACATCAAAAGTTCTTTACCCCACTTCTCCCTTCCCGTTCTATTTACATTGCTTAGGAGGAAATTGGGAAGGACAAGCCTGGGTCTTGAGACCCGGATATTTGAATTTGTGTATGAATGGCTTTCCTCCCGTCGACTTCTTACATGAACTTCAGTTTCAGTCTTTTGGACCGGGGCATGCCCAGCTCTCTCCCATGCAAAGCGGGAGCATACGGGAAATCCACATTCACCCCGGGTCTTCTGTATGGGATGGGACCACTGAGATTCTTGTTGAATTTCGCACCATGCACAGTAGACCCAGGGAATCGCATGGGAGAACGGAAGAGCCTTTCAGCCCACAATGTGGAAATTTCATGATCGGGAAAGTATTGGATGAGGTGCGCGGTCCATTGAGTCAGACTGGGGAGCCGGATCATCATGCCACACCCTGGCATTCTTCTGTCCCCATGAGGGATGAAGGAGGGAAAACAGAAGAAGCCTCAATTTTGACGACGATACAGAGCACTCGCCTAGCGATGAAAAACGACAATGGGCAGATGATTATGGCCTATCATGATTTCCCAGCTGAGGTCGATCTTTCTACACTTCCCATCGTGGTAATCGTCCCTGGGTATGGGGAAACGAAGCGGGATTACCTGATCTTAGCCTATTACTTTGCTAGCAATGGTTTTCAGGTGGTCCGTTATGACCATACCAATCATGTAGGTGAAAGTGAGGGAGATCACTATGACATCTCACTTTCTTCTATGAAAGAAGATTTTAAAAGCGTGACGCAGTTCGTTAGCCAGCAATGGCCGCATTGCCCTGTCATCGGCGTGGCCTCAAGTCTAGCCTCACGTGTTGTTCTTAAAGCCGAAGTGGAATGCCCCACCCTCTCCTTTTTGGTGTTACTGGTTGGGATTGTGAATGTTCAGCGATCAGTGGCCACCGTCCACCAAGAAGATGTTTTTTCCAACTATTTGAAGGGACAGGTTCAAGAATCTGCGAATATTTTGGGATTTAATGTCAACCGGTATTTCTTAGAAGATGCCCTAACGCACAAGTTCGCCACCTTAGAGACGACAATCGAAGATATCCATTCATTAAAGACCCCGGTCATGCTCGTATCCGCGGGAAAAGATGTGTGGGTTGATCCCCATGATTTACAAACCGTTGGGGAAGCACTGGATGGGCGATTATCGAAATGGTTAGTGGTACCGGAGGCCTTACATCGCCTGCAAGAAAATCCCAAGATAGCGCGAGCCACCTACCAACAGGTCCTTGAACATTGTCGTGCACAGCTGGCCATTTCTTCTGAAGGACAGGGGGTTCATGATCCCAATCGTCTTGATCTGGGTCGACAAAACCGCCGGGAAAAAACTTCGTTGCAAAGCCAATCTCTGATGGATGTGGGTTCCAGCTTTTGGCAAGATTACCTGGGGCATTTTCAATCTGTTGGGAAATGTCAAGATTATGTCAAATTATTAGATCATGTATTTCATGCCCTAGGATCGATTACTCCCGGACAACAATTTCTTGATGCTGGGTGTGGGAATGGGAATGCCGGATTATTTTTCTTGCGAACGTTGCAACAATCCATGAGTCATGACCATCCAGTTGGGCATGAGCCCATTCGATATGTCGGAATAGACCTCGTGACAGAAGCGCTGGGTAGAGCCCAACAGCATATGACGCAAACGATGACTGCGCTGGAGAAGACCGCCGCTCTTCCCCTCCCCTCCTTCCACATGTCTTGGGCGCAAGTTGATTTACAAGACCCCCTCCCCTTTGCGGATAATCAATTTGATCGGATTGTCTCTAACTTGGTCCTGGGGTATGTCGCTGATCCTCAAACCACCTTACGGGAATTATATCGGGTCCTGGCTCCGGGTGGCCGAATGGTCCTTTCAAATTTAAAACCCAATGGAGACTTTTCGGGAATCTACCAAAGTCTCGTGAATCGCGTGGATCAACCCCAACAGCGGGAAGAGGCACGGGACCTGTTGAATAATTATGGAAAAATTCGGCAAGCGGAAAAGGAGGGACAATTTCGTTTTTTCGATCAGAAAGAATGGAACACCGTTCTCGAGTCACTGGGTTGTGTCTATGGAGGAGTCTATCCCACGTTTGCCAATCAAGCCTTTCTCATTGTGTTGGAAAAGCCTATTACCTCTACAAGAGTCATGAGGCCTTCAAATCCAACACCCTCAGCAATACGATCCATACCCTCCGTTCCTGCTGTCTTGAAACGGGTTGCATAGTCCCGGAAGTGTCGACTATACCCAGATTGGATAGTGCCTTAACCAGAATGGCTTGAGGCCTAATTCCCCATAAAACTTGGGGCATGACCCACGCTGGCATCACGTTTTTCCCCCATTTTAGGTGAACGACATTTTTGACTTAATTCAGGCGTTTATTGTCCAATAGGACCTGCGAATGCGCAAGCAGTCCAAGGGCTAGCTTCCCCTCACACTGGAATCTCTCGGTTACGTGGACTTTTACGCCTTCAGTGGACTTCTCAATGGTCTCGCCGCAACGATTTCTGGACTAATTGTCTACGCCAAAAATCCTTCGAATCCTAAGCATCAAGCGTATGGAGTCTATGCCCTCGCGGCTGCCACGTGGGGATATGGGTTTTGGGCGTGGCAAATTTCTTCATCCCATAATCTCGCCCTGTTTTTTGTCCGAGTGTTAATGGCAGGGGCGATTTTCCTTCCAGTTGCCTATCTGTGGCATGTGCTCACCTTATTCGAGAATGTTCAGGGAAAGAAATGGCTCTTACGTCTGCTAGCAGGCCTTGGTCTGTTCTTTTTTCTAGCGAATTTTACGCCATATTTTGTGGCGGATGTGCAACCACAGGGTGGGTTCCCCTTTTGGCCTCAACCAGGTCCTCTCTTTCATCTCTACCTTCTGGGCTTTGGGGTGTGTTCGCTCTACGGTACCTGGTTACTGTTTCAAGGGGCACGTACAAAAAGCGGCACGGAACGTTCTCGCTTTTATCTCTTAGCTATTGGGTCAATCATCGCATATGTTGGGGGGATGACCACGTTTCCCCTCTGGTATGGGATAAATATCCAACCCAACGGGGTCATTTTGCTTACCGTGTACACCTCTGTTGTGGCCTATACGCTTCTCCGATACCGTTTCCTGGATTTAGGAACAGCCTTGGAACGAGGCATAACGGCCAGTCTGCTCCTTGTGCTCATAGCGTTTCCGGCCTATCCGATTTTGTTGCTTGGGCAAAAATGGTATTTGGGTTCCATTAATGTGGGCTATTCCCTGCTGGAACTGATGGTGTTGGTCGCGCTGGTATTTGGGGCCTCTTCGTTAAAAGGTCAGGCCAAAACGTTTATTACGAAAGCTTTTTTTAAGGAACGCCATGATCAGTATGAAACGGTCATGAATTTCTCCAAATCATTGGTTTCCATTTTAGAATTGAAAGATTTAACCGCAACGATCGTGGAATCAATTTGTCCGACGTTAGGATTGCAATGGGGGGTCCTCTATTTACGCCATGCTAGTGGACAGGACTATCAACCAGTTGCCGACTTTGGCAAGCCCGTGGCCCATCTTCCGTTAATTCACCTGAGTAAGGCGCCTAAGTTGGAAGAACTCTGGAGAAAGGGGACCACCTGCTTAACCATTGACGAACTCGAAGACTACACAAAGGGGACGGAATCGCAAGCGATCGTGGAAGAATTGGCCAAGGTTGGCACGGAAGTCTGCCTCCCATTAGTCAATAAAAATCGGCTGTTGGGGTTTTGTGTTTTTGGTCCGAATTTCAATCGGGGCGGAGGGTATAGGACCCAAGAGTTGGAATTATTAACCACCTTATCTCAAGAAGCTTCGGTGGCGCTGGATAATGCGCTCCTCTATGAAGAACTGAAACGCTCTCAGTCTTTGGTGCGTCGAACAGATCGCCTGCGTTCCTTGGAGACGATGGCCGGTGGACTGGCTCATGAAATCAGAAATCCCTTAACGTCGATTAAAGCCTTTGTGGACTTAGCTCCGGAACGAAAGGATGATGAACAATTTTTAGTTCGATTCAGTAAAGTCGTCAAGGAAGATGTGTTTCGTATTGAACGATTGACGCGAGAGATTTTGGATTATGCCAAACCAATGGAACCGTTCCTCAAGGAAGAAGATTTCAATGAAATTGTCGAATCATGTTTATATACCCTTCGTGTTCGGCCTTCCCATGAACTCATCGTCATTGAGACCGATCTAGCGCATGGGTTGCCCCTTGTTTTTGCGGATCGCCAGCAACTCAAACAGGTCTTTCTCAATCTCTTGTTTAATGCCGTGGAAGCGATGCTCCCAGCTGGTGGAGTCTTAAGCGTTCGAACCCGTACCATTTCTTCAGACATGGCCCCAGATTGGGTGCAAGTTGCCATTCAAGATTCAGGATCCGGAATTGCTCCGGAAGATGTGGAACATATCTTCGATCCGTTTTTTACGACCAAACATCTGAGTCAAGACCATGAGGGAACGGGCTTGGGACTGGCTATTGCCCATCAAATCATTCAAGAACATCAAGGAAAAATTGATGTCCAAAGCTTAAAAGGAAGAGGGACCACGTTTTTGGTAAATCTGCCCGGTTATCACCCCCAGACCTCTGTCCCTCCTGTTCCCCAGAGTGTGAAACCCAATCCCTTGCAAGAATAATGTTCCACTAAATCCCTTCGGATACCTTGCGAAATTTTGCACGACTATAGCTATGTTGGGTATCTTCACGGAAACGGGCGAAAAGTCCCATGGCAAAGGAAATTGTCTTGAATTTTATGACTTTACATCATCGTGCTTGTCCGGAAAACATTCAAAACGATAGTTATTCCCCACCCTCACCTTGATCTGTATTCTTGAGATCGGGGCTTTTCGTGGCATCTCGTACGAAAAAAAAA
>JAZFZJ010000041.1:0-38775 GCA_036443915.1 Nitrospirales bacterium | reverse complement strand
AATATCAATTTGCCAATGTGGATGGGAAGGATGATGGGTTTCAATATTTAGCCCCAGTGGGATCTTTCGAAGTGGGGCGGAGCCCCTTTGGTTTGTATGATGCCACGGGGAATGTGGCCGAGTGGGTCATGGATGATTATGTAGCTGATTACTATCAAAAGGCGCCCTACCGTGATCCAAAAGGACCAAAGATAGATGACGTATTTAAAGTGATTCGGGGAGGCTCCTGGAGAGAGTCTCGATTGGGCGCGCGTGTCACCAAACGCTTTTCGGCTAAGATGTGGAGATCGGATGCAAGCGTAGGCTTTCGGTGTGCCATGGATCCTCCTAATCCAAGCTCTCCCTCTTCCTAAAAGGATTGAACCGAGAGCTCAGCCTTTGGCATTCTTGGGATTTGTGCTTTAAAAGCATACAAGTCTGTTCATGAATGATATGAAGGGAAGTTTCGGGATATGGAGGGTCGTTTTAAACTAATTTTTCTTTTGGCCATTCTGGTCATGACCAGCTTGCCCGTCATGGGTATCTTGATAGGCCCTCCCATTCCAGAACAAGATTCACCTTCTTCAGCTATATCAGACATACCTAAAACTCCTCCTAGACAAACATCCGTTTCTCCTATTGAAGACGCCATGGTCGAAATTCCGGCGGGGCAGTTTATTCTTGGGAGTGATCAAGGTGGGTACAATGAAAAGCCAGCGCATGTGACCGACCTCCCTGCCTATTGGATTGATAAGTATGAAGTGACCTATGCTCAATACATGAAGTTTGTTGACGCCACGGGCTATCGGCAACCTGGCCCCCCCTCCCGGTATGCGAGAAAACTTGAAGCGCTTCGAGGGGCGAATCAACCCGTCACCTATGTGTCTTGGGCTGATGCAAAAGGCTACTGCCAATGGAAAGGAAAGCGTTTGCCCACGGAAAAAGAATGGGAAAAAGCGATGCGGGGAGTTGAGGGCCGTACGTGGCCCTGGGGAGAAGGGCTGGAAGGGTTTCCGGCAAACCTTGGAGGAAACGAGGATGGTTTTGACGTGACAGCTCCCGTCGGGAGTTTTTCAAAGGATCAAAGCCCCTTTGGCGTCTATGATGGCGCAGGAAATGTGATGGAGTGGGTGGAGGACTGGTATGTTGAAGATGCGTACCGACATAAAAGATCGGTTGTGAATGCGAAGGGTGCTCCACCATCCACATATAAAACTATGAGGGGTGGAGGGTATACGAGCAGGGGAATTGATCTGCGAATAACCAATCGAAGTTTTATCATACCGGGCTTTCGTGATGAGACAATTGGATTCCGCTGTGCCGGTTCAAATCAGGATCAAATTTCTCATAGCTCCTCGGTAAGAGAGTAGACGAAAATTAAAGAAAATCAAAATAGTAAAGGATGAGAAAGACCGCCAGGAGAATATTGACAACCATTCCGGCCAACACTACAATATCAAACACTTTTGCATTGGAGCGCATGAGACATACCTCTAAAAATTTGTAGGAACCAATAATTCTTGGAATACCACGAAAATCCGGAATATGTCAATGAATGTATTTAATGAAATATATCTAAATAGAAACAAGTACTAACCAAGAGGTGATGTGAAATGGCTGAGGCGGGACCTATCAGAGAAGCGACGGAATTAGAAACAAAGATTGGTAAAGCAATCTTCTATGTGACTTGTGCAGTGAGTTTATGGTTTTTCTACTGGCTCGCCGGAATTCAATGTCCCTGCTAATTTTCATGTCTCCTCAGCTAAAAGAATTCTTCCCTAAATTTTCTCTGACAGAAGGAGGAGTGCGATGACAGCTTTTTATGTTGTAATTTCTCTTGTGATTTGTTTTGTGTATTTCCAATTCTTGGATTGGCTTTTAATGGATGCCCAAGGTTTGGATTATTTTTACATGTTTCGGTAGTAAAATTGTTGAGACAGAGTTGATGAACTTTTTGAGAATAATTGGGCAAATTTGAGATTGGTTATACACACAACACGTTTTCAAAGGAGGTAGGTCCATGGGCCGCCTGTTCACTCCAATAACCCAAGGTAAAAAGAAGTTCTTTGCCGTAACGGCGTTACTGATGGCGGGGGTATTTTTAACCCTCCCCATCTTTTTATCTGTAACGGCTTTGGCTGGTGGTGGTGGGGCTCCCGCTGGTGGTCCTCCGGCTGATGTGGTAGCAGAGCAAAAGGCAGTAGAAGGCGAGGGGGAAGAAGCGAAAATTGAGATGGGGCGTGATGTCTATTATAAGACGGAAGGTCCTGCTGTCGGTATGCCAGCGCCAGTGACGGAGGATAATGAAACGTTTTATCCTCGGTATAATTTTGAGAGTCGTGTCCTTCTCTGGGTTGCCAATCAACAACACCTCTATTATGGAAGCTTTGTGTTGGCGGTCCCAATCTTTTGTATGTGTATCGAGTTTGCTGGAATGATTGCGAAGGATAAGGCCATGGCCAAAAAGTATGACCAGTTGGCCTATGACTTTATAAAAATTAGTTTGACGGCCTATTCCTTGACGGCAATCCTTGGTGGGATTCTGATCTTTACTTTCCTGACCCTCTATCCTGCATTTTTTGGGTACTTGTCCGGGATTTTCCGGCCGGTCATGCATATTTATGCCCTCATGTTTGTGGCGGAAAGTGGAACCCTCTATATCTACTATTACGGTTGGGACAAGATGCGAGAGGGAGTTATGAAGTGGCTTCACCTCAGCATGTGTGTCGTGTTGAATGTTATCGGAACTACATTGATGATGTTGGCGAATTCGTGGATTGCGTTCATGATGTCCCCGGCTGGCGTTGACGAAAAAGGCCGTTACCTTGGAAACATTTGGCATGTCATACACACCGCCCTGTGGAATCCCCTCAATGTCCATAGAATTTTGGGGAATATGGCGTTTGGTGGCGGGGTGGTTGCCGCTTATGCTGCGTACCGCTTTCTGTCCTCAAGGACGGATGAGGAACGAGCCCATTATGATTGGATGGGTTACATTGCGATGAGTTTAGGTGTGGCCTTTTTGATTCCCCTTCCGTTTGCGGGATATTGGCTCATGCGTGAGGTGTATGCCTATAGACAGCAAATGGGTATTACCCTGATGGGTGGGTTGTTAGCCTGGTTGTTCATCATTCAAGCCACAATGATTGGAATTCTGTTCCTCACGACAAATTACTACCTGTGGCAAGCTCTAGGGCGAATGACCGGGGCAGAAAGATTCCAACGGTACATTAAGTATCTTGTGTTTATCCTTGTCGTAGGACTTTTGGTATTTATTACTCCCCATACCATTGTCATGTCCCCTGCTGAACTAAAAGCCATGGGCGGACAACAACACCCGGTGTTAGGAAATTATGGGGTGATGTCGGCAAAGAATGGCGGAATTAATGCCATTATTATGACCACAATTTTAAGTTTTATTTGGTATCAGCGTGGAAATAGGGTGCCAACTGTGAGTTGGTCAAAGTTTGGGAATATTTTCATGGGATGTTTTTTCGTGATCGCCCATTTAAATAATATTTGGCTCGCTTGTTATGGATATTTCATTCCGGCCAACGTGCGAATTGGTCTGTCCGTCCCGCAGGTGGCTGGAACCTTATCCTGCCTATTCTTCATGACGCCGTTAAATTTGGCTATGTTAAAAGGAGCCAGGCAACTAGGACCAATTAAATGGGGGAAAATTGCCCCGCGTTCTCAATATGCATTGATCATGTTAGCTACGGCATTTACCTGGATGATGGGATTAATGGGATATATTAGGTCTTCGGTGAGATTGTTTTGGCATGTGAACGAAGTTATGCGAGATAATTCTCCATGGGCCTATACCCACACCATTGGATTTGCTGCCAACGTCATTTCGTTTAATGTCTTGTTTTTTTGGGTCACCATTATGTTTGTATTTTGGTTGGGGACCTTAGGTGCCAAGAAAGTACCGGTCACTGGTCCGGTTTCGGAACCGGTTCCTGGGGGGATAGCTCCTCAGCCTGCAACTGGTCATTAAATTTGAATTAGGAAAATAGGTGGGAAAACAATATTGGGGCCCTCTCGAGGGCCCCACAAGTTGGAGGAGTGAACTGTGGTTGATTTATTAGGAAGGGCTCTAGATATGGGTTGGCCGGTCTTGCTTATGCTTGTCGGCCTCCTCATCTACTTTCAGGCAACCATTAAAGACCCCGGGCAGAAAAAACGGGCAACATTCCAAACAGGGATCGGCATCTTTTGCATGTTTTTGGTCTTTATCGCTGTTTCAAACTATACCCATAACTTCGTAAACAACAGCGGAATGCTCCCTATTTCATTAGTTATGATTACCATCATGGCCTTTGTCGCGGGGATGTATTTTCCCAACGTCGGCGCACTGATGAAAATTGGTGGGTTTATGTTTTTTGTGGCGGCGGCCTTGTCTGGATATGGAAATTGGCTTCCTCAAGTGGAAGGAGGATTTCCTCCTCCTGTTGTCAAGTTAGACTTTGCAAGTATGTCTCCTCAACAGTTGGGGGATGAAGGGGAAAAAATCATTTTTGGTGGAATTGGGCAAAGTAGAACCCAAGGGGCTATTGGAAAAGGGCAATGTCCTCTGTGCCATGGTTTTCAAAAGGGGTTTTTGAGCGAACGAGCGCCCAATCTTTTTGGAGTTCCCGATCGGGCCACAGAGCGGTTGAAGGAACCCGCTTATCATCTGAATGATCCAGCCTCTCGGAATACGGAACAAAAGGAGGCGTTTGAAGGATCTGGAACGGCAACAAATGGACAAGAGTACATGGCGGAATCGCATGCTTGTCCAAGTTGTTTTGTTGTTAAAGGTTTTGGGGTAAAGGGCTCGAATGATACGGTAAGCCCCATGCCAAGAATTCACAAACCGCCGATATCTCTTCTGTTAGGGGAATTAGCCGCGGTTGATACTTGGATGTATATAAGAGAGGGTATGGAACCTCCTTCCTATGATGAAATAGTGGTTTCCTACGAAAAATTTATCCCCGAGGCTGACCGGCCAGTGGCAAGTGAGGAGGGGGAAGGTGGGGCCGGGGGAAATATTTTGGTTGATGGTAGTGAGCCCCATGACAAGCTCTTTATGGGTGCGGGCTGCCCGGCCTGCCACACGATCCCTGGGATTAAAGATGCTGTCGGAAAACTTGGGCCTGAACTCTGGGAAGGGACCAATGCTCCAAAACGGATGAAAGATGCTGGGTATGCTGGTAAAGCAAAAACAACGAAAGAGTATATTACGGAGTCAATATTAAATCCGAGTGCCTACGTGGTAAAGCCTTTCCCAGACAATCAAATGCCTAAGGATTTTGGCCTACGGTTAACGGGTGGGGCACTCAATAAAATAGTGGATTACTTGTCGCAGTTAAAAGAAGGTCAGCCATTGCCTGCTAAAGAAGAGTAAAAGGTATTTAAAAGGGTTCACCCTGAGTATAGGAGTAATGAAGAATGACCTGGCTTAAAGATTTCCTTCCACTAGTAGAGGGCTGGATGCCAATGCAGATGATCTTGGAATTAGTCTTCTGTATCCTACTCTTTTCAATCTGTAATGTACTGCTCAAACGGGCTGGTATGGCTGTCCCAAAGTTTTGGGCGGGGATTTTTGTCTTGTTCTTTATCATGGCTTACCTCAAATACCGGATTTACCCTCCGATTCCCTTTAGTGTTCGGGCTATCTACGGGACGGTCACGGCCTGCGGCATCTTCATGTGGGTGTCAGGCTCGCAGCCAGAGTGGGATGAATTTAAACAGCCCATCATCAATGTGTTGGATGCCAAAACAGGTTTCACGAAAGTGCTCCGAACGGCCCTTGTGATTTTGTTGCCAATTGGTCTTGGTGGCTTTGCCTACGATTCCCTCCTTCCCAGTTTTGCTGAGCCCATTGAGCTGCGGACGGTGCATCCGGCACCACCGGCCACGACCAAAGTGCACGGCAAAACCTATGTGTTGCAAACAGCCCAAAGCCCCTATCGGGTCAATTCGGAAGGCAAATACGATCAGAAATACACCGACGCCCATATCGTAGACCAATCAATGGGCCGGTTGATGAAAAATGTGGAGAGTGCGGAGGATAATCCGTGGGACCCCAACGCGAAGGGTTATATCAAGTCTGTGCGTGAAGGAGGGGAGATTTTCTTCCAAAACTGCCACTTCTGCCACGGAGATAACTTAAACGGGCGGGGTCTCTGGGCCTTTGCCTTTAACCCTATTCCCGCGAATTTCACAGATGCGGGAACGATTGCGCAGTTACAAGAAACCTTCGTCTTCTGGCGGGTGGCGAAAGGGGGCATTGGGCTCCCGGGTGAAGGGTTCCCCTGGGCTTCGGTTATGCCCCCCTGGGAACAACATCTGACGGTGGATGAAATGTGGAAAGTTGTCATGTTTGAATACTGGCATACGGGCTACTACCCGCGGACCTGGGATTAAGGGAGGACCGCGCCAATGAGCGTTCAACATAAAATTTCTGTCAATCCAGGAACAAAGAGGAAACCAATGAACAGACAGGGAATGGGTAACCGCTGGCGTTATGGCTTGAATTCCGGCCTGCTCGCCGTAGGGGTCCTCATGGTTGGTTTAGGGTTAAACAGTCCGGTTCTAGCCCAAGAAGCTGAAGGGTTTGCAGCCCAAAAATTACCGCCCCCTTTTCCGGCTGAACAAGTGGAAGCGGGCAAGCGCGTCTATTTTACAAAATGTGTATGGTGCCATGGGGTGAAGGGCTCCGGGGATGGGCCGGGGGCGGATCGGCTCTGGCCGCGTCCGCGGAATTTCAACGCAGGAACCTTCAAAATTCGTCATACGGCCAGCGGCGAATTGCCGCTCATTGACCTCGACCTGCTGCAAACGGTCACGCATGGGCTCCCGGGCTCGGCGATGCCCTCGTGGGAAGGCATTCTGAGCGAACAGCAACGCAAGAATGTCTTGGCCTTTGTCACCACGGAATTAGTCCAAGACCGCAGTTGGCAGGATGAAGAATTTGAAGAATTGAACGTATTGCAATTGGCGACAATGACACCGATTCCTCCTTCACCGGAATCTATTCTCACGGGATCGGAAAAGGTGGTCGAACACAAATGTATTGAATGCCATGGCCTGGAAGGGCGGGGCGATGGCAATGCGTTTAACCTCAAGGATGACTGGGGTTTCCCGATTCAACCGGCTGATTGGCATAAGTGCTGGAACTTCCGGGGAAGTCGGCAAGATGCTTACAACGTCAACAATATTTTCCGCACCTTCTCGACCGGCGTCAATGGAACCCCCATGCCGTCGTTTGCGGATAACACGACCATTGAAGAACGGTGGCATATTGCCAACTATGTCGGTTCTCTCTGTGAGAGAGAAAAGGATATCGATATTGCGGGCGGAAAGGTCACCGAAGAAATCGCCAAGGCTCTTTTTGAAGCCAAACCTCGTGGAATTGATCCTCTCACGGACAAACCCAAGGTTAACTTCGTGATCCCCTCGAAATTCGTGGAGGGAGAGTTACCCACTGATGAGCATGATGAACGCTGGAAGATAGTGGAACGGCGCCTTGTGGCCATAGGCGGTCAGATCACCCATAAGCCTAGAAACTTTGTCAGCCGGATCGATGATGTGTGGGTCCGATCGTTGTACAATAAGACCCACGTGACGCTCATGTTCCGATGGGACGATCGGTCGAAAAGTGTGCTCGAGGATGAAGTGGATTGGGAGCCCTATGAAGTGAATCTGGAAGACTATGGCATAGAAGAGCAGGCGTCGGGGGGGTCAAAATTTGATGATGATCCCTTCCATGCGGACTCCATTGCCGCCAAACAAATCAGCTACCAAGTATTCAACGATGGGGTGGCTTTCCAAATGCCCCTCAAATGGCAAGAGTTGCCGGCGCCAAGAAAACCACGATATTTCTGGGGCGATGAAACCTACCCGGTGGACATCACCAAATGGACGGCGGATGGCAACCTGTTGGCCTATGAGGGCACGGGCTGGGACCAAGACCTGGAAGACCGAGATGATTTCTCCGAGGAGCTCAAACTTGTAAAAGCTGAATGGAAGAATGGGCGGTGGACGGTGATCATCTCGCGACCGCTCAAGGGTGACTATGAAGAAGATACCTACATTGAGTTGGGCAGTTACATCCCCATTAACTTCTTTGTCTGGGATGGCCACAATGGAGACGTGGGTCGGAAGATGGGTGTTTCCGCCTTTTACTACCTCGTGCTGGAACCGCCAACACCTCCGGAAGCCAAGTATTATGCGGGCTTAGCCCTGGTGGGGTTGGTCATTGTGGAAGGCTGGATTTTGAAGCGCCGGTCCAATCGGCGCAAAGAACAAGCCAATACATAAGACCCTCTCGATTTTAGAGTGGGAGATAGAAAAGGGGGTGGGTAACCACCCCCTTTTTTTTATTGAGCCCAATGGGGAAATTTCCTGAAATTAGTGGAATAGTGTTAGGTGGAGGAAAAAGCCGCCGAATGGGCGAGGATAAGCGATGCCTAAAATGGGAAGGTGTGAATTTTTTAGATCG
Source organism: Nitrospirales bacterium (assembly GCA_036443915.1). GTDB lineage: Bacteria > Nitrospirota > Nitrospiria > Nitrospirales > UBA8639 > Nitrospira_E. The sequence continues at coordinate 30,308 of JAZFZJ010000041.1, read as the reverse complement.
TGTTTGCCAAATTCTGTCCCTGTCCTTTGAAGAAGTGCTCGTGGTCACCGCCGAACGGGATTATGATTGTACCCACCTCCCTGTTCGATTGGTGACGGATACGATTCCTGACAAAGGGTCAATAGGGGGCTTATATACCGGGCTCGTAGAAGCCACCCACCCTTTCGTATTTGTTGTGGCTTGTGACATGCCATTTTTAAAGTCAGACGCTATTTCTCAGGTTTGTTCACAACTAGAGAGTGATGTGGTGATGGTGCGGTTGTCCAAGGGGTTGCAGCCTCTTCACGCTAGATACGGGAAACGTTGTGTGCCAAAAATTGAAAACATGATTCATCGAGAGGACCTTCGGATTCAAAATTTAACCTTGGAAGAACAACTTTCTGTGAACATTCTTGAGGAGTCATGTTTTGATCATATTGATCCCAACAGGAAATCCTTTTTAAATATTAATACTCCTGCGGACCTTGAATTTGCCAGAAAAATGGCCTTTGGTGATCATTTCTGAATTGCAATGAGTTCTTCCGCCCGTCTTTTATTCATTCTTCATCCTGGGGCTTTGGGGGATGCGCTCCTGGCCTCAACGGCTATTCATGCGTTAAAAAATCGTTTTCCAGATCATCGCCTGGTGTGGTTTGGGCATAAGGAAGTAGGAAAGGTCTTCGCATCGGCTCAGTTAGTTCATCAAGCCTACTCTTTCGAAACCCTTCCTGTCTTTTCATCTGAAAAGAGTTTGGAGATCAAAGAAGGTTGGCTCGATATCCTCTTTAATAGGTGTGCGCGTCTGGTGGGTTGGCTGGCGGACACAGATGGGTTGTGGCAAAGATGGGCTGAAGCTCTTGGAGTCTCTACGTATATTTTTCGTTCGCCTCATGATCCGTCCTTATTTCAGCATCATATGGCCGACCGATATTCCGAAACTCTCTTACCGTGGCAAATATCTCCCGGTGCAGGGGAAGCGAAAAAGGAAACCGTTTCTATTTTGAACACGGTTCTACGCTCTAGTCGGAAGCATGGCCAAACTCTTGTTGATCGCCTTGAAGAACGAGTAATTATTCTTCATCCTGGGAGCGGGAGTAGAATAAAATGTGCCTCTCCAGAATTGTTGGCCAAGGTGGTTCGTAGGATGCTGATTAAGCCTACCAGCCGCCTATGCCTGGTCGGTGGACCAGCTGATGTTGAAATTCTGCAAACCATGGAAGATGTTCTCGGAGATCTTGATCTCACGATCCTCAAGAATTTGGATCTCCTCACGATGAGCCGCCATTTAACAAACGCTCAACTGTTTATCGGACATGATTCAGGCTTATCACATTTGGCTGCTTGCCTGGGTGTTCCGTCGCTTTTGTTGTTCGGGCCGACTGATCCCTCCATATGGGCTCCTCGAGGGGAGCATGTCCGGGTGTTGCGGAGGGCCTGTCATTGTTGTAATCGTGAAGCTATGGAGCAGTGTTTCATTCGTCCATGTCTCGCCCCGCATCAGGATGAAGTTATTCAGCAAGCGGAATTCATCCTGAGCGGAGTGCAAGCCTTGGTGTAACTTCCGTCATTTTCCGAAGTTCTATAACCTCCACACCTAATCTTGCCTTGTTACGTATGCTGTGTTACATTCGCCGCGCTTATAAAAAGCCTTTATATTCTGCGTAGATAGGATTTGTGAACGCCGTCATGTTTCTCCAAAATCAAGTCATTCATGCCATTGCTGTTGCACTGGAAAAAGCCAAAGAATCAGGGGAGTTAAGTATTTCCACTATTCCCACTCTTACGGTCGAAGCGCCGAAGCGGCCAGAATGGGGAGATTTTTCCTCGAATGTGGGCATGACTCTGGCCTCACAAGTTCGGCAACCACCTCTCAAAGTGGCAGGTGTGGTGGCTATGGGTTTGCGCCAACACTTCCCAAATTTATTTGAGCGGGTTGATGTGGCCCCGCCTGGTTTCTTAAACATAACACTCCATCCCATTCAGTGGATTCAGGTCTTACATACGATCCAGGAGTTGGGATCTTCCTATGGAACAAGTCAGGTGGGAAAAGGAAAACGAATGTTATTGGAATTTGTGAGTGCCAATCCCACTGGCCCCTTGCATGTGGGGCATGGGCGGGGTGCCGCATTAGGCCAGGCCATAGCCTCTCTTCTGAAGGCCGCGGGTTTTACCGTCTCTCGTGAGTATTACATCAATGATGTTGGTCGCCAATTGCAGTTATTGGGTCGCTCCGTTTATGCCCGGTATCAAGAATATTGGAAGGTGCCCACGACGTTTCCAGAAGACGGCTATCATGGTGAGTATATTAAACCTTTGGCAGAGACGGTGGCTGATACACATGGTCAGGCCTTGCTTGATCGTCCACCGGAGGAGGCTGAAGATCTTTGTGCCAGCATGGCATGTCAGATTCTTTTGGATCGCATAAAAGAGGATCTCCGCACCTTCGGGGTGAGTTTTGAGACCTGGTTCAGCGAGACATCTCTCCATACAGAGGCTCTCATTCCTCACGCCTTGAATGATCTTCGAGAACGACAATTGATCAAGGAAAAAGAGGGGGCGTGGTGGTTCTGCTCATCAGAGTTTGGGGATGACAAGGATCGTGTGGTCCAAAAACAGGATGGCAGCTATACCTATCTTGCCGCCGATATTGCCTACCATCGACAAAAGCTTGCACGGGGCTTTGATACGGTCATCAATATTTGGGGGGCGGACCATCATGGGTATATCCCTCGGATGGAGGCTGTGGTTCAGGCCCTTGGATATCCGAAGGAAGCGTTGCGAGTTGTCTTGGTGCAAATGGTTAGCCTACTTCGAGGGGGCCAGAAGGTTGAAATGTCCAAACGGTCCGGCGAATTTGTGACCTTACGCGAAGTGCTCGAAGAAGTGGGATCTGATGCGGCCAAGTTTTTCTTTTTGATGCGACGAGCAGATACGCATTTGGATTTTGATATTGAATTGGCCAAGCAACAATCTTCCGACAACCCCGTCTATTATGTTCAGTATGCGTATGCTCGGTTAGCCAGCCTCTTTAGGGTGGCCCAAGAACGAGAGGTAGGCATTCCGGTGATTCAGGATGTGGATCAGGCCTTGTTCCTACAGGAGGAAGAACTAGGTCTGATCAAAACTCTCTCTCACTATCCGGGTATTGTTGAAGGCAGTGCCCTGGCCCTGGAGCCGCATCGGTTGACCTTTTATCTTCAAGAACTTGCTGCACACGTGCATGCCTATTACAATAAAAATCGGGTTTTGCCTGTAATGGATTCATCTGCAGGAACCCATGAGGAATCCCTCAGGCCCCCGATAGCCGCGAATGGACAGACTTCGGACTCGAGCACGAAAGCCCCACATGAACCTCCTTCTCCCGCGTTAACGACTGCTCGTTTAGCCCTTCTCCGACAGGTCCAAACCGTTATTCGAAATGGCTTGACCCTCTTAGGCATTTCGTCTCCCGAGAAAATGTGAAAGAGGGTTGGGCGTATCTCTAAAGAGGAACAGAGGTTCTCATGCAAACGCAGAGTTGGTAGGAGGATGAATCGTTTTGACCTTGAGGTTGCCTCACCGTTAGGTCAGGCGCGTGTGGGGCTGCTGTCTACGGCCCATGGTGCGATAGAAACCCCAACGTTTATGCCTGTTGGTTCCCAGGGCACGGTGAAGGGGTTGCATCCTGATGAAGTCCGCGAATGTGGGTTTCAGATGATTTTGGCGAATGCCTATCATTTGTTTTTGCGGCCTGGTCATGAATTGATTGAGGCGCATGGCGGCCTACATAGCTTTATGCAATGGTCGGGAGCTATTTTGACCGATAGCGGCGGATATCAAATGGTCAGTTTGGCTGATCTGTGTGAAGTGACAGAAGAAGGGGTTGGCTTTCGTTCCCATATCAATGGCACCTGGCATTTGTTGTCTCCAGAAAAAAGCATCGAGATCCAAGTGGCTCTTGGGTCGGATGTGATGATGGTGCTGGACCATTGCCCCACCTTTCCCTGTACGGAACCGCAAGCTCGTGAGGCTGTCCAACGGACGACTCGCTGGGCCAAGCGTTGTACCCTCGTTCCCAAAAAGGATCACCAGGGGCTCTTTGGGATTGTCCAAGGCAGCGTGTATCCGGCTTTACGCCGGGAGTCCACGCAGGAACTGGCGGCCTTGGATATGGACGGGTATGCCCTCGGGGGCCTTTCACTTGGAGAAGAAAAGCCAGAAATGTTGGATATGATTGAGACCGTCGTGGCGGAGCTTCCTCCACGTCGTCCGCGGTATTTAATGGGAGTTGGCCTTCCGGAAGATATTGTCGAGGGTGTGTCTCGGGGGTTGGATTTCTTCGACTGTGTTATTCCCACGCGACATGGACGAACGGGCTGGTTGTTTACCTCGACGGGGCGAGTTCTGATCAAGCAAGCCCAGTATACTCGGGATCCGAATCCTATTGATGCTGAATGCGGCTGTCCTGTTTGTCAACGGTTTTCCCGTGCCTATTTACGTCACTTATTTCTCTCTCATGAAATGTTGGGTGTTCGACTGAATACCGTGCATAATCTCTGGTATTATGCCACGCTCATGCGCGAGATACGGCAGGCCATTCGAGACCAATGTTTCGAGGAATACCGAAAAGATTTTTACCGATTGCGTGAATCTGATGCGAGTGAGCTGCTTGCTCAGGACATGAAAACCTGATCGAGTGATGTTGAATACACTGTCATATCTGAGGTACCTATGACTCTACAATCGTTAGCCTGGGCTCAAGCCGAGGGAGCTGCACCTGAGACATCAGCGGGACTTCTTTCGCTTATCCCATTTCTCTTGATTTTTGTCGTGTTTTATTTTTTACTTATTTTGCCGCAGCAACGGCGGCAAAAGAAACAACGAGAATTATTGGGAGCCTTGAAAAAGGGTGAGAAGGTCATTACCTCTTCAGGGATCTGGGGGACGGTGACGAATTTGGATAAAGAAACGATCACCCTTCAGATCGCGGATAATACCAAAATACGGATGCAGCGGGATCATATTGCGAGCATCCGCACATCGAATGACTCATGACGTTTCTAAGGAGTAGGTGAATGAAAAAGCTTCGGGGAAGATTTCTTCTTCTTGGTGTGGTGACCGTGGTGTCGTGCATTTTGGCCATTCCTTCCTTTCCTGGGCTCTATCAATCGTTGCCGGAGGGGATGAAGTACATTCTTAGTCCTCGAGGGCTTTCGTTGGGGTTGGACCTGCAGGGCGGGATCCATCTGGTTTTGGAAGTGGAAGAGGAACGGGCCGTAGAGATAGCTGTTGATCGATCACGAAAAGCGGTTGAAGAACTGTTGGCCGAGAAAACGATTGTGTTTGATAGGGTGGAACGAGAGGGCCAGACCGTCATGGTGATTGATCTGCAAAATGAGTCGGATGGAGAAGAGGTTCGGATGTTGATGGAGGATGCCTTTCCGAGTTTTGAGCCGATGAAGACTTCGGGAACTCGGCTGGAATACGAACTGCGTTCCACGGAAGCGAAACGAATTAAGACCTCGGCCATCGATCAAGCACTTGAGACGCTCCGAAATCGTATTGACCAATTTGGCGTGGCCGAGCCCCTGATTCAGCGATTGGGATTGAACCAAATTGCGATCCAATTACCAGGGGTGAAAGATCCACAGCGGGCCAAGGATTTGATTCAAAAAACAGCCTTATTGGAATTTAAAATGCTGGATGAGTCAAAAATGGCGTTGGACTTACCTCTACAAGTACAAAAAGGACAGGAAGAAAAAATCATACAGGATTTTGCCGAAAAAGTTCCTGAGGGTTCTGAAATTTTATTTGAAACCGTGAAGGCTGAGCCTGAAGGTACCCGTTTTAGTAGACCCTATTTAGTGAAGAAAGATGCTGCATTGGTGGGAGATTTATTGCAGGATGCGAGTGTGACGATTGGCGACTTTAATGAACCTGCAGTGAGTGTGACCTTTGATAGTAAGGGCGCACGTGAATTTGATCTTCTGACGGCGGCCAATGTGGGGAAACGGATGGCGATTGTGTTGGATGGGAAAGTCTATTCTGCACCAACCATTAATGAGCGAATAAGTGGAGGACGCGCGGTAATTAGCGGAACCTTTACAACGGCGGAAGCCAATGATTTAGCCGTTGTCCTTCGGGCTGGGGCCCTGCCGGCTCCGCTCAAAACCATACAGGATTTAACAGTGGGTCCGTCGTTGGGAAAAGATTCTATTGAGAAGGGATTACGGACCACCTTGATTGCTGGTGCGCTGGTCTTAATTTTTATGGTGGTGTATTACCGGCTTTCGGGGGTGATTGCCAATATGGCTGTATTGCTCAATTTGATTGGATTGATGGGAGCCTTGTCCGGATTAAACGCTACGTTAACGCTTCCCGGTATTGCCGGGATTATTTTAACGATTGGAATGGGTGTGGATTCTAATGTGTTAATTTTCGAGCGTATTCGAGAGGAATTGCGTCTAGGCCGGCCTGTTCGCTTGGCGGTGGATGCCGGATTTGACAAAGCGTTCTTAACGATTGTGGATGCCCACGTGACAACCTTGATTACGGGACTCGCATTATTTTTATTTGGGACAGGTCCAATTAAAGGGTTTGCCGTGACTCTGTGCCTAGGTATTGGGATTAATTTGTTTACGGCGTTTGTGGGGACGAAAGTGGTCTTTGATTTCCTCAATCGTCGGAAATTGGAATCCCTGAGTATTTGATGGGCGCATGGATTATTCCTCGTTCATGTGACATCACGAGGAATTCATCTCGGTAAAACGGATAGCATGGATGAAAACATGAGACTTTTCCTGTAGGAGCATGGTCTGATCATGATGGAAATTGTTGGAAAAACCAATATTGACTTTATGGGCAAGCGAAATGTCGCGTATGTGGTATCGGGGATTTTAGTCTCGTTGGGGGTCTTGGCGGTGATTTGGATTTTGATTGGGTCGGCTAATCTCGGGATTGATTTTGCGGGAGGAACGGCAGTTCAGCTGAAATTCGATCAACCACTTTCGATAGAGGACGCCAGAAAAGCCTTAGTGACACATGGATTGGGAGAAGCGGAGCTGCAAGAATTTTCACAAGATCAGAAACTCCTGATTCGGGTGAAAACGGAAACGACCATTGAAGAAGAAATCAGTAAGCAAATTATTCAAGCTTTTCAAGAGGAGTTCCCCAGCCATGGGTTTGTCGTGGATTCCAGCACCTCCATTGGTCCAACGATTGGGAAAAAGCTTCAGGAGGATGCGCTGATCGCCATCGTCCTCTCTTTAGTGGGGATTATTCTCTATATTGCCGTGCGATTTGAGTTTCGGTTTGGTGTGGCGGCGGCGATCGCGACGTTTCACGATGTGTTGGTGGTATTAGGGATTTATTTTCTGTTGAATAAAGAAATTACCCTGTTAGTGGTCACGGGATTGCTGACGCTAGCAGGATATTCATTGACGGACACCGTCGTGGTGTTTGATCGGATTCGAGAAAATCTCAGAAAACGTCGACGGGAAACGGTGCCTGAGATTATTAACAATGGGATCAATCAGGTGTTAAGCCGGACCTTGATAACCACGTTGACGGTTTTGCTGGTGTTAGTTCCATTAACCATTTGGGGAGGGGAAGTCCTCCATGATTTCTCATTGGCTTTACTCTTGGGGGTCATAGTGGGGACCTATTCGTCTATTTTTGTGGCCAGTCCGCTCCTCTTGTTGTACCCTGGAGCTGAGGGTAAATTATTAAGCCGAGGCAAGTAGCAGGCTCAGATACCCTTTCTTGACATCCAGGAAAAGCGAGCACCACAATGTAAATCATCTTTCGGAGTCAAAAACTTGTTATGGTTGTTGTGATGTGACCAAAGTGGCACGCTTTGGTTTTCCCCTCCAACTGAAGGGTAAGACGATCCTGGCTATGGTGCTGGTGGGTCTTTTACCCCTTGTCCTTTCTCTCCTCCTCACCTATTTTGAAGAAAAACGCGCTCTTCGAGAAGCTGCCGGTATCACGATGAAGGGCATTGCGGTTGAAGTTGCCCGCAAAGTGGAGACCCAGATCATTCGAGGGATTAATGAGGCCCAACAACTTTCGACCATTCCCTTTATTCGAAGTGCGGTGATCAACTCCAATCGTAGTTATGTGGACAGGAATGCTGACGAAATTCAGGCCTTAATTGACGAATGGGAAGAAAGTTGGCGGGCTCAATCCAGTCAAAATGAATTCCCCGTGTTCATTAATAAATATGCCACGGATTATTTGATTCAATGGCATGCCATTCGGAAATCTGATTACCTGGCGATCGTAGTGGTGGATAACCAAGGGGCGTTGGTGTTGAGTTCCTTCCCGCTTGTTGGGTTTTTTCATGGGAATAGTATTTGGTGGCAAGCGGTCACCCAACACCAGGATGCGCAGGCATTTGTGAGTGATTTGTCCTTTGATCCCGGATTTGGGACCCATGTGCTTAATGTTGGAGTTCCTATTTGGGATGATGGCCATCAGAATGTAGTAGGAGCGATCAGTATTCTTTTACGGCGGGATTCCCTGTTTCACTCCATATCTGAGGTGTCTGCAGGGAAGACAGGTCATGCGATGTTGGTAACCTCCGATGGAATGCCGATTTTGTGCCCAGCTTTTTCATTAGAAGAGCATGTCGTTCCCCCAAGTGTGGTGGGGGCTTTTCAGGTGGGCACGGCTGGCTGGTTGGTGGCTGATCCGGATTCTCATGGGGCGAAGAGTGCTATTGTCGGACACGCTCCCCTTCATTTGGGAGTTTCGCTGACTCCAGAAAGCTTTGGCGGAAAGTCTTGGCAAATGTTGGTGAGCCAAGATCCTGCGGAAACCTATGCCCCGTTAGGCCAATTAGTAACGAAGGTGGCTTCCTATGGCATCGCGGTGTTCGTCATTTTGTGGGGTGTGGGGGTGCTTGTGGCCGGACGAATTGTGAAACCTATCCAGTCTTTGTCTGAAGGGGTTGAGCGATTTAGTAGTGGAAGCCTCAAGGAACACATCGATATCCGTACGGGCGATGAGATTGAACGTTTGGCTGACACGTTTAATTCGATGGCTGAGAATCTCCAACGCTCATTTTCTGAACTGAACCAAAAAGTGGAGGAAATAGGGCGGTTAGAGGAGAAATATCGAGATTTGATTGAAAATGCACCAGAAATGATTCACCAGCTAGACCCTGCTGGACGATTTGTGCATGTCAATACCACTGAATTACAGAAATTAGGGTATTCACTCCAAGAAATGTTGAGGATGTCGCTATGGGATATCGTCCCTCCAGAGCAACAAGACGCCGTGAAGGCTTATGTACGGGGTTTAGCGTCTGGCGGAGTCCGCTCTATTGAAACGATTTTTTGCACACACTCTCAGGAAGTGTTGGATGTAGAAATCCATTCCACCACGATGGTGGATCCTGAGACCCATTCCGTTGTGTATTCGAGAGGGTTTGTAAGGGATACGACCGAACGGAAGGCGTTGGAGTGTGCCGTGGAACGATATACCACTCAATTGGAGAGTCTTGTTGCACAACGGACTCAACAATTGTCTGATTCAGAGGCTGGCTATAAGGCGTTGTTTAATTTGGCGGCTGATTCCATATTCGTGGTAGATTCGGAGGGTCGAATTTTGGATGTCAATGCTCGCGAACGTGAAATTTTGGGTTACCTCCCCTCTGATCTGGAAGGCGATTCGTTGGCCAAGCTGTTTTCCCCAGAATTCCAGACCGGCAGTCAAAATCTCTTGGCACTGGCGAGCAGTTCAGAGTCCAAAGTTCCAACGACCGAGATTGAAATTTCCGATCGACAGGGCGCCATAAAATCCATGGAAATGGACCTTGTCCGTATTGATATGGGCAAGCGGTCATCTATCATGGTTCAGTTGCGGGATATTACTGAACATAAAAAGCTCGAAGCAGAACTCCAGCGATATAATGAGGCCCTTGAGGAAAAGGTTGTTGAGCGGACCCGAGAAATGGAACAGGCCAAGCTGTACATTGAGAGTTTGTTAGAAAATGCCAACGACGTGATTTATACCTTAGATATCGATTTATGTTTCACCTATGTGAATGGAAAAGTTGAAGCCTGGGGCTATCAAAAGGAGGATCTCCTTGGCAAACCCTATCTTTCTTTGTTGTCTAAACGGTTTCGTGGGCGGTATTTGCAAGATACTCTGGAAATAGGGACCAAACAAGTCTACGAAGTGGAGATTGTGAGTCGAAATGGAGAGTTGCGGTCGGTGTTGGTAAGTGTGGCGCCACTGTTGAATGATGCGGGGGTTCATACTGGTGTCCTGGGCATTGCGCGGGATATTACGGAGCGTAAGCAGCTGGAACGCCAGGTGCAAAATTCTGAACGACTTGCCTCCATCGGGCAATTAGCGGCAGGAGTGGCACACGAAATCAATAATCCGTTGGGAGGGATTTTGAATTGTTTGTACAACATTCAAAAGGGAACGCTGACGCCAGAGCGTTCTCAAGAATATTTGCATTTCATGGAAGATGGACTTCGGAGAGTACAACGCATTGTGCGGCAGCTTTTGGATTTTTCCCAGCAACGGGAGCCTGAATTGTCTCTAGCCGATCTTCATTCCATCCTGGATCGTGTGGTCGTCTTAACAGAACATGTTTTTTCAGGGAAGCACGCCACATTGAAAAAGGTTTATGATGCGAAACTGCCTGCGGTTATGATTGATGCTCTCATGATTGAGCAAGTCTTGATGAATTTAGTTCTGAACGCCGTTCAGGCTCTCCAAGAGGGTGGCCAGGTGACACTCGAAACTCGAATAAACGAAGAGGGATGTGAGATTCACGTGGCTGATACCGGTTGCGGCATATCACCAGATGTTCGTCCACGGATTTTTGATCCTTTTTTTACGACAAAGGGGACTGGCGAAGGAACGGGACTAGGATTGTCAGTCAGTTTAGGCATTGTTCACCGGCATGGGGGGGAAATGTTGGTGGAAAGTGAAGAGGGAAAAGGCACTCGATTTATCGTTCGATTGCCCCTGGTTCAGTCTCGCATGGCCTCTCCCGTGAAGGTGGGATCATGAGTCACGGTTCCATCTTGATCATTGATGATGAACCCTTAATGCGGGTCTCAATGGTCGATGCACTGAAAGCGGGTGGATATGACGTACAAGAAGCGAGTACGGGTTCCGAAGGATTGGAACGGTTGAAGTCATCTCACTTTAATCTTGTGATTACTGATCTGCGATTGCCTGGTGCGGATGGTCTTCAAATTGTTGATACGTGTCGGGATCAGTGTGTGAGTACGGAAGTCATTGTCATTACGGCGTTTGGTTCCGTCGATACAGCCGTTGAAGCCATCAGAGGCGGTGCCTACGATTACATCACCAAACCTTTTTCAATGGATGAATTATTGTTAAGTGTTGAACGGGTCTGTGCGATGGTTGCCCTGCGTGAAGAAAATCGGGTGTTGCGTGAAGAATTAGAACATAAGTTTAGTTTTCAAGGGATCGTGGGGAAGAACGAACAGATGCGTGCCGTGCTGGAAAAGATCAAGTTGGTGGCAGCTGCTGAGGCCACCGTGTTGATCATGGGCGAAAGTGGAACGGGAAAGGAGTTGATCGCCAACGCCATCCATTCGAATAGTTCTCGCCGAAACCATACCTTGGTGAAAGTGAGTTGTGCGGCTCTCCCCGAAACGCTTCTGGAAGCTGAATTATTCGGTCACGAAAAAGGGGCATTTACTGGTGCCATCCGACAGCGGCGCGGTCGATTCGAATTAGCCCATCAGGGCACCCTCTTTCTAGATGAAATTGGAGAAATTTCACCCGTTGTCCAGATTAAATTGCTTCGCGTGTTACAGGGACGCCAATTCGAACGAGTGGGAGGAAATGAGACGATTGAAGTGGATGTTCGATTAGTGTGCGCGACGCAAAAGGATCTCAAGAAGGAGGTAGAGCAGGGCCGATTTCGTGAGGATCTCTATTATCGTTTGAACGTGGTGCCGGTACAGATTCCTCCTCTTCGAGAACGTCGGGAAGATATTCTCATGATCGCGCACCACTTTTTACAGACCATGGCGACCCGGAACCACCAAGAGCCGAAAGTCCTGTCTCGTCAAGCTCGTGAGGTGCTGTTTCGCTATTCTTTTCCCGGGAACGTGCGGGAATTGGAAAATACCATAGAACGGGCCGTCGCATTGGGACAACAGGCAAAGGAGATACATGTCCAGGATCTATGCGGACAAAGTCAATGCCCCTATGCTGGTGGAGAACCACAAAAGGGATGCGGGTTTTGTGGGGATCTGGAAGGGCGAAGCGGGGTGAAAAATGGGGCCATGGAAACCTTAGCTTTGGCTCGAGAACAATTTGAACGGAACCATATTCTTGAAATCTTAAACCGAACGGGCTGGAGCCGAACCACGGCTTCGAAAGTTCTAGGATTATCTCGAAAAGGACTCTGGGAAAAGTGTAAACGTTACGGTATTGTTCGGTCACGTGATGGAACAAATCCAGGACGAGATGACTGGGGTGAAGATTGACCGATCATCCCAAGGAGAGCTGTTGTCATGGGCATGCCATCCACTATTTTTCAGGGTTGAGGGGTGAGAAGAGGTACCCCTATTCTCCCCCTTCCCAGAGCCGGATAATACGATCGTTTCCTGCTGTAGCCAGATATTTCCCATTAGCCGAGAGGGCAATTCCCCGCACAGGACCTTTATGGGATTTGAGAGTTCGAATTTGGCGACCAGTCTCGATATCCCACATTTTAACTGTTCCATCATCACTTGCGCTGACGAGCACCTTTCCGTCTTGGGTAACAAGGAGATTCCGAACCCATTCCGAATGACCTTTCAAGGTGCGCCGTACTGTTAAGGTTGGCATGTCCCAGAATTTAATCGTACAGTCTCGACTTCCTGAAATCATGGTCGATCCATCAGGGGTATAGGTAAGGGCTCCAATCCAATATTCCATGGGTTTTTGAAATTGCCCAGCATCATCAACATAGAATCCCCGAGCATCTGTCTCTTCATCATCAGGCTCATCTCTCCAATGGCCATCATGGATCATTTTTTCTTCCCCGCTTGGGAGCACCTCATAGAGTTTGATTTTCCCAATATCACTGCCTGATACCAAATGGATCCCGTCCGGGGAAAATGCAGTACAGACACTCCAATTATGGTCGTATTGATCTTTGCCAAGGAGGGTCATGAGTTCTGTGCCGGTGGTGACTTCCCAAATTTTTATATCTTTATTTTGGCCGGCGCGCGCCAACATTAATCCGTCGGGAGAAAAAGAAATACTGCAAACGGCATGATCATAGCGGGTAAAGAGTATCCGAATGGTTTCTCCAGATTGAGGATTCCATAAGCGAATGGTCCGGTCTTCGCTGGCTGAGGCTAATATTTGACCATCCGGACTATACTGGACTTGTCGAACAAGCTGAGTGTGTCCTCGTAACTTCCGAAGCTCGCGACCGCTTTCGATGTCCCACATTCGGAGGAAACGATCATTTCCTCCACTTGCGAGAGTGAGGCCATCAGGGGCGAAGGAGACAGACCAAATTTCTTGAGAATGGCCACGAAAGGACTTGACCTCTTTTGCGCCACTCTTCCAATAGGGCAAGGAATCAATGATGGGTGTTGGTTCAGCCTCAAGGTGTGGAGTGAAGGGGGGTTGAGGGCTGATGGTGTCAGGGCTTGTAGGCTGTGTCATGAAACTCCTCGCTTAGATTGCCAATAAATGACGAGTGAAATGGTGGAATGCCTTTCCACCTATGGTATTCCCTTGCCAAACGGGAAAATTCATTCCTATAATCCTATCAATTATGATACTAAACGGGGCTTTTCGAGGGAGTCAAGGTACGTTTTTATGAATATATTCGAAAATATGGACATGGGCATCATCATGAGAAAAATTCCCCTAATCTCGTGGTGATGTGGCCGTAAAGGGAGGCTTGCTGATGGAAATTCGTTTTCAACCCGCTCTTCTTCAAGAGGTTATTGACTCGTTTGCCGAGAAGACGGAACGTGAGGGAGACCCAACCTATTATAATGAGTTTCACGAATTCGCGGATCCTATTTACGAGAAATTTTCGCTTGATGACCGGGATCCGGAGTTTAAGCGGTTGTATCAACATTTATTCGCTAAATGGGGATTTGCCGATATTCTCCGAGATGCCTTTGACGGGTTTCCGGCGTTGCGAGATAAAACAGGCATTGTGCTTGTGCGTGGCGTCCTGAAAGAAGATCAAGAGGGTGTCGATGTGCTCAGAAAATGGGGGGTGGTTGAAGAAAAGCTTGCTCGTCAATTTGAAGAAGACGGGAAAAAAGGGGTCGGTATCAAATTGATCCCGCGTCGTTTTTATGACCCCGCCATTACGAGATATTTGCGGCATGAATTGACGCATATTTCCGATATGCTTGACGAGGCATTTGGGTATGATCCGGATACCAAAGTGGGGTTAAATCCCGGAGAAGAGCATTTAATCGTTAATCGATACCGAGTCCTGTGGAGTCAACATGTTGATAGTCGGATCGCCAGGTCTGGAAAAGAACCCATGTTCTCGAAAGAATACCGGTTTCGAGAGTTTCGTTCCTGGTATCGTAAAATTCCACCTGGACAAGTGGAATCGGTGTTTGAAGGGATTTGGCAGGCAGACTATCTCAGTCATGCCGAATTGATTGAAATGGCTTCGGATACGACCCGAGTGATTGAACGGGCCGTGGAAGTTGAGGAGGGCGAAGTCCCTGATGTGCCGACCAAGCCCATGTTGCTTCCTGGATTTCCTTGCCCCCTCTGTCGATTTCCTACATATACGTGGGTAGAAAATTTGGACGAGACATTGGAGGGATTCGTTTTAGATTTTATTCGGGAAAATCACCCAGGGTGGGACACTGAATATGGTGCGTGTGATCGATGCATTGAAGTGTATAAACTTCGTGCTTCTGGTGTGGTGTAATTATGGTAGAAGAAAGATGCTGAGGTCTTGTTAATTTATTGTAGAAAACGGAGTCTTTTCTAATGGCGGAATCCAAGCCTGCGAACGAGACGCCTAACGATCCCTCGCTGGGGCGAAGAACGTTTCTTCGGCATTCCGTGGTTTCCATTGGAGCTACCGTAAAAGAGTTTGTTAAGCATCGTGATGCGACGGTGCCAGATAAACCTAAGCCCCCTCCCCCAGAAAAGATAGGATGGCTTCGGCCACCGGGCGCGGTGGAGGAAGCCGTATTTTTAGAGCGTTGTACAAAATGTGCGGATTGCGTGGAGGCTTGTCCCTATGATGCCATTCAATCCTTACCCATTCATGAAACTCCCGTTATCTTTCCGGGGGAAACTCCGTGCCAATTATGCGAAGATTTTCCCTGTATTGAGGCCTGTGAAACTGAGGCCCTTTTGCCGCTAAGGAGTCTTCATGAGGTGACCATGGGTATAGCGATAGTTACACCGAATAGGTGTACCGCAGGGAATGGTTGCAATGCCTGCGTGTCGAAGTGCCCTACTGGGGCTATTTCCATGGATTTTGGGAAGTTTGTGGTTGTGGTAGATGAGAGCCAGTGCGTTGGCTGCGGGATCTGTCAATATATATGCCGAACCGTCAATGACAGGGAGGCCATTCGGGTTGTTCCCCGGAAGCCATGGGTTTCCTTAGGGTAATTTCCTATGAATGTTGGTAATATTGGGACATGGGCTCATGGAATCCACAATTTGAGGTAATGAAGGGAGGACAAGTTCTGGGGAAAACCCATTTAAATCATTGGTTATATTCAGAGTTTTTTCATGACTATGGGGGAACAGTGTCTATAAGGATATTGTAGAGGAGATAAGGCCATTGGGGATAATAACGTCTTGACTTCATGGGCCTGTTGTCCTATTATCTGCTCCCCTTTTCGTGAATTTCTAATGGACGATATTTTTTCGAATTTATATATTCTTCACGTTGAAAATCTCTTAACGGAGTAAGGTGAAATATGACAACAGGGGTGAAGGAAGGGAAAATACAAGGAAGAACAAACGGGGCATCCATTTCTGGAGAACAAAAGGTGGTAAAGATTTCTCCAAAGGATGCACCAGCGGTTGACCGGGCGCTTTGCCGAAGCAAACTCTATCTGCTTATTTCCTGGGGGTATCTGTATCCAGAAGATGAGGAGTTCTTAGACTATCTTCAGAGCGGGGAGTTTGTTGAAGATGGACGGGCAGCCTTAGAAGGGTTGAAAAAGGTATTACAAAATCTGGGTGGGCAAGAGGGAGCAGATCGTATTCAAGCGTTGTCTTCTCATTTTGATGCCATTGAAAAATGGGTCTCTTCAGAAGGAGAAAATTGGAATATCCAAGATTTGCGTGATGAACACCGCCGTGTTTTCAGTAATGTGATTGCTTTGGATTGTCCGCCTTACGAAACGTTGTTTGGTAATGACCATGTGTTTGGCCAGTCGTATGTGATGGGGGATATTGCTGGTTTTTATAGTGCATTTGGCCTTCAACTTTCTCCTGACATTCACGAACGGTTGGATCATTTGAGTGTCGAATTAGAATTTATGCATTATTTGGCCTATAAAGAGTCATACGCTATTTTGCATGATGGGGCAGAAAAGTTAAGGACGGTTCTTGAGGCAGAGAAAAAATTTGTGAAAGAACATATAGGTCGGTGGGTTCCTTTGTTTGCTGGCATGTTAAAAAGAAAAGCGGAGTACGGACTTTATAAAGTCTTGGCAGATTTTACCTCTGATTGGCTAGCCTTCGACATTGCCTTCCTTGGTGTCACCCCGCAGGCCTATTCGGAGACTGATTATCGTCCAGCCACCGCCATGAATCCGGAGGGCCAATCCTTTGAATGTGGTGCTCAAGACAAAGGGAACGAATTGAGCCTCCTTATGAGCGAAGTGGGAGCCGATGCATTTTTGGATAAAGAAAGTGGGGTATCTGAAGAATCAGGTAATGCCTAGAAAAAGAAGTGGAATAGAAAAATCGTTTTTGTTCGACAGGTTTCAGGAGACAGTTAGTTTGCAGGCTTTTCGGTTTTAATCTTTTATCAAAGAGAGGATGCGTCATTATGAGATTGGTGCAGACGCGTAACAAACGATTCGTGTTTGGCGTTCTTCTGTCTGTTCTTGTGGTCTGTGTTGGATTGACCATTGGGCAGATTCCGCTGGCCGTCTCACAGCCGGTGACTATTCCGGTAGGTAAGATTGCTGGAGCCATCCCCATGGATGCGGCCCACCCCGTTTGGGAATCCGTACCTGGGATTGTTGTGCCCCTTAGTGGGCAAACCATTACCACTCCGATGCACCCCAACATTTCCGTCAAAACCGTTATGGTCAAAATGGCCACGAACGGCAAAGAGATCGGGATTTGGACCAACTGGGGCGATCAAACTTTAAATGACACCACCATTGGGCCACAAGATTTTCGGGATCAAATGGCCGTGCAGTTCCCGGTGCAAACCTCTGGGGCGCCGCCTTTTCAATGTATGGGGCAGTCGGGGGGAACCGTGAATATTTGGCGGTGGAATGCCGAATGGCAAAAGGACCAAGGCCGGGGCGTTGCCGGCATGTGGGATGTGGACGACCAATACCCCTCCATTGCCTGGGACTTTTACTATGAAGAGCCGGCGGGTGGGGTGACCTTTCCTGATCGAATTGGGCGGAGCTTAGGGCCCTTCAACCCGGGGATTTGGTCGGGTAATATCCTGTCTGATCCGGACATGCGGGTGAGTACGGTGGAAGATTTGAATGCCAATGGGTTTAGCACGTTGACCACGCAAGCCTCACAAGATGTGTTGGGCAATGGGTTATGGGAACCCTATGGCGCTTTAAAGGGTGGGTGCTGCAGTGGTCCTACCTGGCGGGTCGTGATGAAGCGGAGTTTGAAGACGAATGACCCGAACGATGTGCAGTTTAAAGCCGGGGCGAGTTTGCCCATAGCGTTTGCGGTCTGGGATGGCGCGAATGTGGAACGGAACGGCATGAAGGGGATTTCGACCTGGTTCACCGCGCAGATGCCATAGTCAATCAGTTATTGTTTTGTCAGAGTTTTGGGCTCTGAAGTTTTAAGCCTCCGGCGATTTGCCTCATGAATTTGGGTGGATTATCGGAGGCTTTTTTTTTATACTTTCTTTCTACGAAATTTCTCCGTGGGTCTTTCCTTAGAAAGCTCTTAGGAATTCTCTCTTTTATCCCTCAGGGTGAGGACATCATACAGGTTTGTTGTCAAGAGTTTTCCCAATCCGGACAATAATGTTTATAACATGGTTGCATTGAGAAGAATGCGGCGTGTATAAATTTATAATACAGGACACTTTTTTGCTTTTTTGTTACCACCCCCATTAACTGGGAGGCGTGTTGTGAATATTTCCCTTTTATTTCCTCCTAGTTGGCATCCCTCGCAACCCTATCTTAGTATTCCCTGTCTTTCAGCCTTTCTTGAAAAATCAGGGGTGCCCGTTCAGCAACAACGAGATTTAAATATTGAGTTATTAGATAGGATGTTAACCAAGAGTTTTGGATTAGATATTCATCAACAACTTATTGATTTAGTGAGAAAACTCGAACAATCGGTTAGTGGAGAAACAGGCCCCGGGAGTAAGGAGCATTACGCCAGGGCTGTGGAATCCCTGGACCGATTTCCTTCCCTCATTGACGAAGTGGAGCCCGCCAAAGTGTCGTTGCGTGGGGAGGGCTTTTTTGACATAGACCGGTATCGAGAATCACTATTTGTCATTGATCGATGGTTGGAAGTTGTCTCCTCCTTGTATTTTCCTACCAGAATGACCGTAGTGGATAATCAACTTTCGTATTCTATTTATTCTTCACGCGATATTGTTAAAGCCCTTCAGGATGAAACCCAAAATCCCTATCTTGACCTCTACCGCAAATTTTTCCTTCCCTCCTTCACTCAAGATACTCCAGATTTTGTGGGAATATCGATTACTGCCACCTCACAGATCATACCAGGATTAACGCTTTGTAAGCTCATTAAAGAGGCCTTTCCGCAAGTTCATGTGACAGTTGGGGGAAGTATTTTTACCCGGTTAGTCGATAATCTCAGGCGCTGTCATCGCCTATTTGAGTTGACCGATGATTTTATTGTTTTTGAGGGAGAAACCGCTCTGTTGGAAATGATCAACCAACTAGCTGGGAAAAAAGACTTTAGTAAAGTTCCGAACCTCATTTGGCGGCAAGATGGAAAAATTATTGTCAATCAACCCTTTTATTCAGAAAATTTAGCTGAACATCCTGCTCCAAACTATGAGGGGTTTCCGTTAAATCAATATTTGGCTCCCCATACGGTTTTGCCCGTTCAATTTTCTCGAGGGTGCTACTATAAGGACTGTGCGTTTTGCGCGTTGACTTTAGATCATCAGAACTTCCGACAAAAAGATCCTGTGAAGGTGGTTGATGAGTTAGAAGCCTTATCGCATAAATATGATACACCCTACTTTTTCTTCACGGATGAATGCCTTGCCCTTTCACCTACAAAACGGCTCTGCAAGGAAATGATTAAAAGAGGGTTAGAGTTTCAATGGACCGCCGAGTTGCGGTTTGAAAAAAATCTGTCGCGAGAATTATTGGGATTGATGCGTGAGGCTGGTTGTCAGAAGATCGTGTTTGGTTTGGAAACCTATAATGCCCGCTTGATGGATTTCATGGTGAAGGGTATTACGCAGGAAAATGTCGACCGAATTTGTTCAGACTGTGTCGACCTGGGGATTGCTGTTCATTGTTATGTGATTGTCGGGTTCCCGACTGAAACGGAAGAGGAATCCCTGGAAACCATGCATTTTATCGTGAAGAATACCAAACTTCATTCCTCGTATGGGTTTTCTTGCCAACCCTGTCTGTTTGATTTGGAGAAAGAAGCTCCCATTATGAGTGATCCTGGGGCGTATGGAGTGCAGAGGATTATGCGACCCGCTTCTGAAGACCTGAGTTTAGGCTTTTTCTATGAAGTCAAAACCGGAATGACTCCGGAGCGAGCTGAAAAAATGTATCAACATATCTATGAAAAAATCAGTGAAGTGGTGTGCGAGTTGCCATTTAATTATTCCATGGCAGATGGGTTGTTATATATCGCTCGGCATAATCGTGAACGGGTGGTGCTACCCTCTGGGGTTTAAGAGGACGCTTTGATGCAAGGGGTTTCTCTCCAAAATCGGTTTGTCAATTCAACAAATGGCTTGATATGATTGCAGCAACGAATAAAATAGTTGACCAAATTGATCATCCGGGTCTTCTTTTTGAATGGGGCTTGAAGAGTCTGCTCTTTGCCGCCTTTTTTGAGTTAGTTCTGTATCGGTTAGTTTCCAGGTTGGGAATGCATTTAGGGAAATTAGCGGAAAAATATGAAGCGGTCCGGCTTGGATTTCAAACGCTGTCTTCCATGGGTTTCGTGCTGTTAAATATGACCGCTATTTTGGTTTTTCTCATTTTGGGAATTTTGCTCCTTCAAAAAATGCGGACCAAACTTTGGGTGGGGCCATGGGACAAGGCCGTCATTCCCTTGGTTGCCCTCTTAATTGCCTGTACGATTGGATACCTGTTTTTCCCACCAGCCATGCTGGGATCAGTGATCTATAACATTTTAGTCTTTGGGTTGTTGGTGTTTCTCGTGGCGGAATACTGGGGGGCACATCGGTTATTGAGCCAACGGCTCATGGTGGGCATCTTTTTTCTGGGAGTAAGTGGGTGGCTCTACTATCAAACGATGTCCACAACCTACGGGTACCTTAATATTCTTGATGCCCCACCCTTGGTGCATGCGGCTAACCGGATAGGGGAGGCCTTGATGGTTCTGTCAAGTATTTTGGTCTTTTGGGCCTATGGCAGCACCTCGATTTTTACCAAAAACAAGCAACAACGACGATGGGGACTCACCTTGTTGTTTAGTGGTGGAGGGGTCTTTCTTCTCCTCCTATTCATGGATTATTTTCTTTTTCTCTGGGATCCTGAGGTGGCCTTAGAAGTGAGGAAGGCTGGTGAGGGAATTGGGTGGATTTTCCAGATGGGGATGGGCTACACCTTTTATCTCCCCTTTGCGTTTTATGTTGCAGGTTTCACCTGTTGGGCTTATACCGTCATTAAATTGGTCCTAATCGGTCGACTGGCTGGCTATGGGTTAGGCCTGATGTTTATGGCTGGGTATGCCCTCCAATTATCCCATTTGACCTTGATGGTGGTGCTTGGGTTAATGTTATTAAATATTGATAAACGAGGCACTTTAGGAAAGTATCGGAAGAAAATACAGGACGGACTTCTCTATCAATCGATTCGACCCGTTTACGGGCAAACTCACTAGGTAGGATAATTTACAATGGAAGAACACAGCGCAGGAAGTCAAACGATGGAGCCACAGTCGAGTGACGTGACGACGGAAGAACGGCCCTTAACTGTTGATGAAGAAATTGCAGAACTTGAAAAACTTTTGGGCGAAGAGCCAGATGACTTTCAGGCAAGGTGTCGTCTCGGTGAACTCTATTTTAACAAGGGACGAATGGATGAAGCGCTTGCCGAAGTGAAAAAATCTATCGAGATGGCTGAAGGCCTTCGAGTAGAAATGGATCGGTCTCTGGCCATGTACTACTCCAATCTCGGGACGATTTATGGAACCAAAGGTATGTTGGAAGAGGCAACGGAGCAATTTAAACGGGCGTTGGAATTAAATGCCTATGATGTCCTGGCCCTCTTTAATGTAGGGCGGTTATATAATGATAAAGGCGACTATATAGGGGCCAAAGAATATTTTGAGCGATTGATAGAGATTTCACCAGAGGACCCCATTGCTTGGTATAATTTGGCGGGGGTCTATGAAAAATTGGATGACCCCAAGGTCTCCGATTTTAATACGCTGGATATGTCGATGCAGGCGTATATGAAAGTGTTGCAGTTCGACCCAAACCATCTTGAGTCGAGTTTTAAGCTCATGGAAATGGCCTTAAATCTAAAGAAACCAGATATCGCAGTCAAAGTCATGGAAGATGCGGTCGACAATAATCCGGATGAACCGTTAGCCTACTACAATCTTATCAATACCTATGAAAAATGTAAGATGTTTGATCAAGCTGAAGCGACGCGTAACCGTCTAAAAGAGCGTTTTAGCAAACGTTCCCGTGAATCGGGAAAAAAAGTGATAGCCTAAACAAGGAGCTTTACCATGTTTGGAAGTTTAGGGTTTACAGAATTGATTCTCATTTTGGTGATTGTCTTAATCATTTTTGGAGCAGGAAAATTGCCGCAATTGGGTGAAGGGGTCGGAAAAGCCATTAAGGGGTTTAAGAAATCGATTCAGGAAGCGGAAGCCTTTAATGTCGATCCTCAGGCCCAAGGCGCGGATGCTTCGGGGCCTGGTCAACCGGGGGTGCTTCCGCAAATTCCGCAACCTGTTCAAGCGGCTTCCGTTGACAATGTCGGACAGGCTCAACCGGATGCGACGCATACCGTGACGCCAGAACCTGTCGCTGCCCCATCAAAAGTTTAAGGGAATCGACACGAAGTTCAAAAAGCGCAGGTCCTAACGAGTAAGATTGTTTAAATTTAAAAAGGGAATATTTGTATGACTACAGAGGCAGTAATCGAAAGCGGAGCGATTGAGACATTTGCAGGCAATGGAAAGTCTCGTAGTACGGGAGATGGAAAACGAGCCATAAAGGCTGGCATTCCTCTTCCGAACCATGTAACGGTTGATCGGGACGGGGGGTATTTATACATTGCCGAATGCGGTTCTGACCGAGTTCGGCGAGTGGATATGGAAACTGGTCTTTTGCATAATTTTTCGGGGACTGGTGAGACCTGTTATAGCGGTGATTATGGTCCCTGTGGGGAAGCGGGGCTGTACCTTCCGTTAGATGTGTTGTGTGATTCACAAAATAATGTGTATATCTGTGATTCCGGAAGTAATCGGATTCGAAAAATTGATGCAAAATCAGGCATCATCACCACGATTGTTGGAACAGGCCAATGGGGATTTAATGGGGATGGTCCCGCGTTGGAGTGCAATTTAACCTATCCTGCGGCCATTGCGATTGACGAGCATGACCAGTTGTATATTGCCGATACGCAAGCTCACCGCATTCGTAAATACGATCCCCAAACGAAATTGGTCACTACCATTGCGGGGTGTTGGACTGAGGAAGATGATGAGCGAATCAGTCCGCTGACCGCGCAAAACTTAATCGTGTTGTCTGGTGATGCGATTGGGATTGATTTTAGTAACGACGAAGGGTTGTTGCGTCCGAAGTGTTCCGATGGGCTAGATTTGTCTCTATATCTTGATGATGGGAAACCAGCTCTGGAGTGTAAGTTGTACGACGTTGTTGATCTTGATATCGATCAAGAGGGGGATCTCTATATTACGGATAAAGGCACCAATCGAATCAGGAAAATGGACATGAAAACCGGGGAGATGTCTACCGTGGCCGGTGTCTGCCGATATGGCTATGATGGCGATGGAAAATTGGCAGTGAAATCCATGCTCAATGTTCCCGAGGGTGCGGTCGTGGATTGGGAAGGCAATGTGTACATTTCGGATTCCATGAACCACAGAATTCGGAAGGTGGATGGTCAAACCGGCATTATCACCACTATCGTAGGAAATGGAGATAGTGGCTATGATGATAAAAATATGGGTGGCTGTGGAGCCGCTCGCTTTGTCGCCAAAGAAGACGCAAGCATGCTGAAGCATGGGGATGGTTTGATTGCCACCGAGGCGATCGTGAACACTCCTGCTGGGCTGACCTTGGATGCCCAAGGGTATTTATATATTTGTGAGCGTAATGAAAATAAAATTCGACGGGTGAAATTGGGACCATCCAGCCCCCTTGAATGACCAAATAGCCCAATTTCGTTTGATGTGGTAACGAGAGCTGACTCGTCCTTCGCTTCCGTGAAATCTCCCTTTCCCATGCCACTGCCATGGTCCCACCTCTTTTCTGGCGTATCCTCACTTGGAGTAAACGCCCTGCCACTTGAACATGATAAGATGGAATGACGGTTTGCACATTGGTGAATATTTTTGTTTTTCGTTGGTCATGTAATTTGGAATAATCTTGTTTCATTGTCAGATGTAATATTCAAAAAAGATATGGTGGGGGCTCTTCAGTTTGAGTAAAGAACTCAGGAAGATAACGACAATGGGGAGGCAGACCTTGTGGCTGTGGGGGACCATGGGCCTGGCGGTGCTCTTGGGGTTGACCTGGTATCAAGTCCCGTTGGTGAGTTCACAAGGTATGGTGGTTCGGGCCTATTTTCAAGAAGGCACTGTGCCTTCACATCCTGCTGATCCGGCCTGGGAAACCGTAGCTCCTCTCACGATTCCACTGAGTGGCCAAATTATTACCCGCCCTGTGTGGCCGGCACCGAGTGCTCAGGCCTTGTCCATCCGTTCGATCCATAATGGGAAAGAAGTCGCGTTTCTCATGGAATGGGAAGATGCCACCAAGAATGAAACCTTGACCCCTGGAGTGTTCAGAGATGGGGCTGCTGTGGCCCTACCCCTAGGAAACGCTCCGGCCTTTTTTTGCATGGGCCAACTCGATCATTATGTGAATATTTGGCATTGGAAAGCCGATTGGCAAAGCGATGTGGACCGCCGTGCTGCCCGTGCCAAAGAATCAAGACGGAAACGAAAGGGCCCGCGTCGCTTTGAAGTGATTCCCCGTCGACCCTCTTCCGTAGAAGACCTCATTGGAGGGGGATTTAGTACCCTGACGAGTAAAAAACAACAGGGCCGAGTGAAGGGGCAAGCTGAGTGGAAACGTGGATTGTGGCGGGTTGTCATGAAACGACCATTAACCGTGAAGGGGGATGATCTTGATAACGAAGCGAGGCTGGTTCCTGGAAGATTGCAGGCGGTGGCCTTTGCTGTTTGGAATGGTGAGAATAAAGAACGCAATGGGCAAAAAGCCGTCGCCTCATGGATGCAATTGCAAATTGATCCGGTCATGCCTCCTATGAAGGCTTCAAGAATTCCATCACCTTCACCGTCTTCATGAAAGATAGTCTCATGGCTCATAGGATTCTTTCTAGGACAATGTATTTTTTCGTGGCTATTTGGTGTTTGGGGATTGGGGTAGGCCTGACCCAATCAACAGGCTTGGCTCAATCTGCCAATGGACAAATGACGGAAGAGAGAGCTTTGGACCTTGCGGAACAGTTTGGAGTCGATGTCGGGGAGGTCGATAAGGAGATTCAAGAAATTCTCGGATTAACCAAGGCTGAGGGTGTGGTGGTCTTTGCCGTGATTGGGGGGTCACCTGCGGAATTGGCTGGGGTCAAAGTCAAAGCCGTGATTAAGGAAGTGGATAAATATGAAATTCGTACCTTAATCGATTTGGGAAAGGCCTTGGAAAAAACGCTGCCCACCAAGAATTTTTCTGTAGCCACCTATGAACCGGCAAATGCTAGTGATCAAGGGTTAACGGGTGGATTGAACTTTCATTTTGTGAGAATCCTTCAAGATTAAATGTCTGAGGCCATGAACGCATCCTTTATTCAAATACGGTGGTACACGGTTCTGTTTCTTCTTGGCTTGTTGATCGGCGCAGTGGGTCTTTCGGGAGTGGTCTGGGCCCAAGCCGCTACTGAAACAGGTGAGGGAGAAGACAGCTGGATTGAAGAAATTGAAAAAATATTTATTCCCTCAGAACAATGCAAGCAATGTCATGACCGGCATTATGAAGAATGGAAGGGGATGCGTGAGCAAACCATGGACCTCAAAACCTTCGGTCGGGTGGATGGGGCGCTTCTTCATGGGACGGCGCTGACCTCCCCGGTGTTTCGGACCGTTTTGGGCCTGTGGCTACAAACCAAGCCGGACTCCGAACAACGAACGCGGTGCCTGTCATGCCACGTGCCATCCGTTACCGTCTTTCCTCAGCATACCGATCGGATTATTGCGCAGGTGATGAAAGGGAAGAAGCATGTCAAGGTGGAAGGGATCAGCTGCAGCGCCTGTCATTTAATCACGGGGACTCAGGACAATTCCTATGGTCACCCGACCTTTAAAATCACCGCTGGTCCTACCCTGTATGGATCCTATGCGGAACCGGACGAAAATTTGGTTCATCCATCGGAAAAAGCGGAGATCTTTCGAGGAGCTAATTATTGCGCCTCCTGTCATTTTGGGAAGGTCAAAGATGTGACACGGACAGATATTCCTGGGGAAATTCTCAAAGGGACCATTTGTCAGGATTGTCATATGGAGCGCTCCACAGGGAGTTCAACCTCGCAACGCGGGGCCTTAACGCGGCCTATCGGGCGGCATTGGTTTCAAGGCATTGTGATTCCAGGAATTATGTTGAGCAATAGAAATTTACAAGCAGAATGGTTTTCCAGGGTCGATATTGAGGCGAAAAAGAGCCAAGGGGTGGTTGAAGGCGAGGTCCTTGTTCGAAATGGAGCATTGCCGCACACGTTTCCTGGCGGAGATCCGGTCTTAAAGCAATTTTTTGTGACCATCATCCTGAAAGACCAAGGCGGTAACATATTGGATCAATCGCAAGAGCGATTTGGCAAGACATTTGATGAGCTCTTGCGTGGTCCGATTCCTCGACCATTGGTTAATGGGGGGACAACTCGTCATATTGCCTTTCGCTTGAAAGCACCCCAAGATGCTGAAGGCCTATTGCTTGAGGCTTCGGTGAGTTATGCTCTCATTCCTGAACCTACCCAAGAATTGAAATCACAATATTTGGAAACGCTTTCTTCGGATAAAGACCGGGAAACGGCAGAAGGCATTATTAAAGATTATTCTTCTCCTCGGCTTTTGACCTTTCGTACCATGAACTTATAACCCGTCCGAGTTTCTCACATTTTTTACGCACCAAAGGATTTCCTGATGAGCAGAACGAATATTCCCTCAACCACTCCTTGGTCAGGGATGATGGAAATTTTTTTTATGAGCATGATGGTGGGGTTTCTGTTCATGGGTATGCCTTATAAGTCCTTCGCGGCCGATAAATCCTCAGGGAAAAAACCGTTAGGAAAATCGTTCCCTAGTTCCGAAAAATGCAAGCGCTGTCATCTTCGGGTCTTCGAAGAATGGGAGGCTTCGGCTCAATCCCGATCCATTGTCTCTGCGCCTTTTCGTATTACTCTTGATCGTTTCCTGTCCAATGCAGATGAAAAAGACCAGGCGATGTGTTTTCGTTGTCACGCACCGCATATTTTGGAATATGGGGAATTGTTGCCTCAGTTTATCGAGGAGGTGCAATCCAAGGATCCTCATATGGATGGTGTCGGATGCCCTCAATGCCACCTTATTCAAGATGTCAATTCGAAGTTACATCCACCCATGCCTTCATTCCAATTAGGAAAGACGGTATTTGGGGGATATGATAAGGCCGCCCATAATTTGGCGCATCAATCCCAAAAACTTGACCTTTATCGAGAATCTCGGTTGTGTGTGACCTGCCATGACTCCCTTCCCGTGACAGCACAGACCTCGAAGAATCTCCCTCTTTGGCTGGGTTCGTGGGAAAAGTCCAAAGCGGAAACCAGCGGCAAGCCTTGCCAAGCCTGTCATATGCCGGAAGCGGTAGATGAATCAGCTAATGGAGAAAAAATTCGAAAGATTGCCAATCATAGTTTTCCGGGTCGCTTTGGTAAGGTCCGTGCGGAAGCCGTCGTCCTGGACTTTTCCACCACCGTCAAGGGAAATACATCGCATGTGGAAGTGACCATCGAGAGTCTGGTCCCACATAATTTGCCTTTACCGCATCCAGGGTGGTCGCGTGTGGTGCTGGACCTCTCCATTTATGGAAAAAATTTAAAAAAGGTCTATAACGAACAGCGATTTTACGAGCGGGTCTTTGGCAGTGCGGAAGGGAAAGAAACCGTCTTTGATTTTGAGGCAAAAAAAGTGTTGAAAGATACGCTCCTTCAGCCAGACGAAACCCGAATTGAAACGTTCACCTTCCCTACTCCAAAAGATGCCCCATCAATGGATGTGGTGGTCACACTGACCTATGCGCCTATCCATGGGCCCCAGAAATTTCTGGCAACCGTCAAAGAAGAAGCCTCCTTGGGTGAAAAGGATCGGGCGTTTCAAACCGTTCAAATTTCCCAAAAGAAAACGAACGTTATCCTGAAAAAATAGTGGAAATCTGTTGAGAGGGAACGGTTAGCTCGTGACGGCTCCTTGTGAAGCCGATGAGACGAGCTTCGCGTACTTGGCCATGACGCCAGTGGTATAGTTGGGTGTGGGTGCTGTCCAGGTGGATAACCTACCTTGAATTTCGTCGTCGGACAGGTCCACATCCAATCGACGGTTGGGAATATCGAATTGAATCATATCGCCATTTTGAACGGCAGCAATCGGCCCACCTTTGGCTGCTTCGGGTGCCACATGTCCTGCCATTAAGCCATGCGTGGCCCCAGAAAATCGGCCATCTGTTAGAAGAGCCACCGATTCGCCAAGTCCAGCTCCGACAATCGCACTCGTGACTCCCAACATCTCCCGCATCCCCGGCCCCCCTTGTGGCCCTTCATAACGGATGACCACAACATCCCCGTCCACAATTTCTCCCTGCTGAACAGCTCGAAATGCTTCACCCTCAGTATCGAACACTTTAGCTGCCCCACGGTGGGAGGTTTTGGCATGTCCTGCGACTTTCACCACACAGCCCTCCGGAGCAAGATTGCCTTTCAGGACGACCAGTCCTCCAGTCGGTTTAATGGGTTGAGCCACGGGGTGCAGCACTTGTTGACCGGAAGTTTCCTTGGCCGTGGCGGCTTCTTCAGCCAACGTACGGCCAGTCACCGTCATTTGGGTGCCATGAAGGTAGCCAGCATCTAAGAGCCATTTGGCCACGAGGGGTGTCCCCCCTGCCTGATAGAGATCCGCCGCCATAAATTTCCCTCCAGGTTTCAAGTCAGCGAGGAGGGGTATTTGGCGATTAATCGAATCAAAATCATCGATACTTAATGGCAGGTTCATCTCATGGGCAATGGCTAAGAGGTGTAGGACACCATTGGTTGAGCCGCCGGTGGTCGCAATGGCGGCAATGGCATTTTCCAGAGCTGGGCGCGTGATGATATCCCGTGGGCGGATGTCCTTCTTAAGGAGGTTAAGTAAGAGGGATCCACAATCCTTGGCGATCTGGTGCTTCTTGGGGTCGAGAGCAGGAACACCATTAAAGCCCAGTGGGGAAATGCCCAAAAATTCGAACGCAATGGCCATAGTATTGGCCGTAAATTGACCACCGCAGGCCCCAGCCCCCGGACAGGCTTTGCGCTCCAATTCCGTCAATTCTTCCGTTGTCATGGTGCCACGGGCATGGGAGCCCACGGCCTCAAAAACGTCTTGAATAGACACTGGTTTTCCATGAAATTCCCCGGGCATAATCGAGCCGCCATAGAGCATGATTGAAGGGAGATTAAGCCGAGCCAGGGCCATGACGCACCCCGGGATGGTTTTGTCGCAACCAGATAGGGCAATCACCCCGTCAAAGAGATGCCCTCGAACGGTCAATTCGATCGAATCCGCTATGATTTCACGGCTAATGAGGGAGGCTTTCATGCCCTCGGTGCCCATACTGATGCCGTCTGACACGACGATCGTGTTGAATTCGATCGGCGTTCCGCCTGCCTCCCGGATCCCTTGTTTTACGCTGGTTGCGAGATCTCGCAGATGATAATTACAGGGCGTGACTTCGGACCAGGTGTTCGCGACAGCGATCAGGGGTCGGGTGAAATCCTCATCGGTGAGACCGACCGCCCGGAGCATGGCGCGCGCGGGGGCGCGATCAGGCCCTTCCGTCAGGGCCAAGCTATTTTTCTTCAGTGTTTCTGACATGAACTGGTGCTCCTTCAATGAGAAGAGTTTTTGAACGCTGCCCTCAATAGGGACATAAAAAAACTTGATTCTGAATGTCTCATAACTGGAGGAAATTGGTCAATGCAGAATGACCCAAAGATTGGGTGATGATAGAGTCAAGTGGGTTGGAAGTTGCTCGACAAGATTAATATTATTTTTGAAAAGGTCGGCCAAGGTCCGGAAATCCCAATGGAGTGGGTAGAGTGGCTTTGTGACTCAGAATTTGAAGTAGTGGGTTTGCCGTGAGCAGTATTCAGAAACCGTGTTTTTCTAAAATACACTTCCCTGTTTATTGTGGGGTTAGAATCCATACTCCTTACCAAAAGAATTTTTTAGGAAGAAAGTTGAGTTGATGTTACTGGCTTGAGATAGCGCTGTAGACGATGTCTTCCTTCGTTTCCGGCCGACTCCGGAACACTCAAAATGAGCCAGTAGGAATTGGGAAAGTGGTAGAAGTCGCCATGCCGGTAGGACTCCAAGAATTTGTGTAAATGCGTATTCTTTTTCCATTGGGGTAGGGGAGTGGTATCCATGACGGATTGCTGGAGATATTGTTCCAGCAGGCGATCTTCTCTAATGGAAATCGTATGGATGCA